>JAYUFI010000579.1:0-12632 GCA_043738805.1 Planctomycetaceae bacterium
GACATAAACAAACTCGTTGGCGTTCAGAAGCATTCGACACAACTGAATCAGGCCGCGCGTCTGAAGCAGCGTTGCAGCGGCGGTGGCTTCGGTGGGAGATGGTTTGCGGCTGAAGACGAGTTGAAACGCTCGAGTCACTTGAGCAGCCGAATTATTTACCGCTTCAGTCTCCACTCGCTCGGCGAAGTACTCGCTTTGCTTCAACATGAAATCGTTGTTGAGCAGAGCAAGTGATTGCAGTGCCGTCGTCGTTGTGTTGCGAGCGGGGACCAAGTTTGCGGGGCTGGGGCAATCGAGCGTGGTGAGGAACTGATGCGTGGTCGTCCGCACGACGAAGCGGTAGACGCTGCGTCGCCATAGGTCCGGCGAGTCGGGTGTGATGTAGCGGTAGACCGGAGCATATTCCTCTTGGTACTCGAAGTCGCGATAGCCGGGACCGAACTGCGTTTTGTTGAGCTTGCCGCTGACGGCGAGGACGGCGTCTCGCAAGGACTCGGCGTCGAGGCGGCGTGGGTTCATGCGCCAGAGGAGGCGATTGCCGAAATCAATCGCACGGGCGCGATCCGTACCGCGACCGTCAGGGAAAGGCCCATCCGTCAATCGATCCGGGCCGCTCCCTGACGGTCGCGGTACAGATTCGGAACCTGACTGCTGACGATAGGCGGCGCTGGTGCAGATCAAACGATGAATCGACTTCAGCGACCAGCGTTGAGCAAGCAACTCATCAGCCAGCCAATCGAGTAATTCGGGATGCGACGGCAGGCTGCCGCCGAGACCGAAGTCGCTCGGTGTTTCGACGAGGCCGGCTCCGAAGTGATAGTGCCAGAGTCGATTCACGATGACTCGCCGCGTGAGCGGGTTCGCGGGAGACGTGACCCAATCGGCAAACGCTTTGCGGCGGTTTCCGTCAGACGATTCAGCGGTGCCGAGATCCGGATTCAGGCCGATCACGCAGGCGAGTGACGTTGGGGTGACCTCATCCGCCGGTTGTTCGGGATCGCCGCGCTTCAATAGCTTCACTTGCTGCGGAGTCTCGGTGATGACGGCATACACTTTCGACGGCGCGGGGAGCGAGGCAATTTGCTTTTCCAACTCGGCGCGGCGTTGTTGCAGTTGCGCGAGTTCGGTTTTGTCGGCATCGGACATCAGCGGTGGCTGAGCGGCGACGAGCCACGCATCGGCGAAACAAATCTGGTCGTGCCCGATGCCGTTGCCTCCGTCAGTCGCCATCAGCGTGAGAAACCGCGCGGTCACCGGCAGCACCACGTCAACGGCGATGCCGCCGTCGTCGCGGCCGATGTTTTTCTGATTCGCTTTCAATTCGCCATCAACGTAGACGAAAAAGCTCGCGCCGTTCTTTGGCGTTTGGCCGAAGTAACCGGCGGTCGCAGTGAACTTCATCTCGGCGGGAGCACCCGCTTCGCGCAGTGCGGCCAGATCAAACGTGATCGCGGCGTTCGCGTGCAGCGAGAGCAGCGTGTGCCCGTCAGCCGCATAATCGACACCGTCGAGCTTCGTCGAAAACTGCGAGTTGACCGGGCCGAAGCGGATCGCGTCCCAAACTTGCCCGGATGTGCGAGGGGGCTTCATCACCTTCAGGCCCGTTGAAGAGATCGTCGTTCCTTCGGGGGTCAGGTCGGGGATGACGACTCCGTCCACGAACTTCACGGTCGAGCGAACGAACGCGTTCGGCTTGGCCCCTTCGAGCAAACCACGCTTCGCCAATTGAGGCTTGCCGGTCACTGGATCAATCCCCTCGCCCAGCTTGCCGGTGCCGAGTCCATTTCCGCCACCAACGATATCGGCCAGATCAAAATGCTGGCCACTGAGTCGAGCTTGTTCGACGCGGACCTGTTGCAGTTCGGCGTTGAGCGATTGCTTGCGAGCCGCGAGGTCGCGCACTTCGGCCGCGCTGACCTCTCGCTCGCCGCGTTTCACGCCGGTGAAGACAGCCCACAAGCCGTAATACTCTCGCTGCGAAATCGGATCGAGCTTATGGTCGTGACACCGAGCACAGTTGATCGTGACTCCGCAGGCCGCTGTCATGACCTGCGTGATCAGGTCATCGAGGTCGTCCGCTCTCGCCAGTCGCTTGAGCACGGGACTGGGAGTTTCCGCCTGTCCGACGAAATCCCACGGACCCGCCGCCAGGAAGCCGGTTGCGATGACCGCATCAGGATCATCCGGACGCAGCACGTCACCGGCGATCTGATCTCGCAAGAAATTGTCATACGGCATGTCGGCATTGAGCGCGCGAATCACCCAGTCGCGATACCGCCAAGCGTTGTCACGCCGCTGATCACGCTCGAAGCCATGCGTGTCGGCGTAATGAGCGATGTCCAACCAATGCCGTGCCCACCGCTCGCCATAATGCGGCGAGTCGAGCAACCGTTCGACGAGTTTATCATACGCCTTCGGATCGCGATCGTTCGTAAACTCCTCGACCTCTTCCGGTGTCGGCGGCAAGCCATGCAAGTCGAACGTCAACCGCCGAATGAGCGTTCGCCGATCGGCCTCCGGCGACATCGTCAATCGGTTCGCCACGAGCTTCGCATTGAGAAACGCATCGACGGGATGCTCGTCCTTTGGAGGATGGGCTCTCAGCCCGTCCCTCGGCGGCACCCCGCGCTTCAGTGGCTGCCAAGCCCAATGCTCCCGCCGCTTGTCACCCGCCGCCGCTCGATCCGCATCCGATTCCGGCCACTCCGCCCCCGCATCAATCCACGACTTCACCGCCGCGAGTTGTTCCGCCGTTAACGGCTTTCCGCTTGGCGGCATCCGCTCATCATCGCTCGTGCTGGAAACGCGTTTCCACAGCAGACTCTCGCCGCTCTTCCCCGCGACAACGACGGCTCCATTGTCGCCCCCCTTCAACGCCAAGCTCTTTGCATCGAGCCGCAGTTCCGCCTTCTGCTTGCTCGCACCGTGACATTCAAAGCATCGTTCGCGCAACAGTGGGCGAATCTTTTGCTCAAAGAATTCCGGCTCGCCCGGTTTTGGCTCGGCGGCGACGAGGCTGCTGTGTGCTGAAAGACCAAGTCCCAGGACAACGCCAATGAGTGCCATCGGGAAGCGGAGTTGAGTTGTCATGGAATTGATCCTCATGCGGCGAAGCCGCAACGAAAGTAACTCGAAGCGTCAGCGAGAGCCAACGCTTCAAAACGCTCTCAATTCGAAGTCATTGGAAGCGTCCACCCTCGCTGGCGCTTCGGGTTACATGACCTGGCCTCGCTCGCAAACCGGAAGAAATTTTACGGATCATTCGACGCACTCGGAACCGTCTGCAAGAAATGCCACACCGCTTCAAACTGTTGTCGAGCGTCGCCGTCGAGGATGTTCGTAATCTTGGTCTTGCGACCGTCGGCAGCCAGCTTCGGCATACGCGTGCTGACATCGTACCTCGGCGGATCGAGTGTAAAGCGGCGGTAAAAGTCGTAACGAATGCGTTCGCGAGTCAGCGCGAAGTTGATTCCCGGTGCGAGCAACGTGTTCTTGTCCCCCGTCGGCGGCAGTGATCCGAGCGGATGACATTGCCGACAATCGAGCGTCCCCGCTCGCGTGGCGAGCGCTTCGCCAATCGGCACGAGGTCGTGTTTGATCTCCAGCTTCGGTTCCGGTTCGCTCGACAAGCCGTGTTCGCGTGCGAAACCCTCGGCAAGGTATTTTGCATGTGCGGGGAAGCGGGGCATGCGAATGCGCAACCACGGGCGAGTTCGGTCGGATGTCTTGCCACTCATGAAATCTGTGGCCCATGACGCATGCAGCTTCTCGCCAACCCAAGTCAGATTGGGAACGTTCTCTGGTAGTTTTCCGGTGTCGCTCTCTTCGGCGAGGATTTCAGGAAGCAGGCTCGACCGACCGTCGCGAGCGTGACAGACCTGACAACGCAGTTCCGCCACAAACCGCCGCGAGATGTCCGTCGGCGAATCGTCAGCCAGCGTGCGTTCGTCTTTGGTCAGAAAGGCCAGCAACGCGGTTTGTTCTGCATCGTCGAAGTCGTAGTCAGGAATCGTTTGCGGGCGGTCCCGATTCGTCTCCGAGCCATGCGGTGTCAGGCAGCCTTTCGCGGCCGCTTTGCCAAACAGCGAAGGCAAGAGCGGCTTCGACAACGGTTGATCGGCAGCCGTGCGGTGACACTGTCGGCAGCCAAGCTTTTCAAATAACACTTTGCCGCGTTCGGCCTCTCCCTGCGGTCGACCTTTCAGAAGCGGCTGCGGATTACAGGTCGCAGCACGTTCAAGAACCAGCGTCAGTGAGGCGGCCTCGTCGGGGGAAAGCTGAAAGTCTGGCATGCGATTCCACGCGAAGTGTTGATGCGGTCGAGCGAGAAATCGCCGCAACGCTCCTGGTTGGAATTTGTCTTTCATATCGAAGAGCCGAGTTCGTTGATCAGTCGAATTGAGTGGTTCGCCGGTCAGCCGATGACAGCCGATGCAACCAAGCTCCTTCCACAACCGCCGTCCCTTTTCGAGATCCCCGTTTGCCGGTGCCTCCTGCACCGACTCGCTACGAAACGAACTGACGAACTCCGCCAAATCCGCCGCTTGTTGCCGATGCTCGTCCGTCGGAACCAACGGAAACACGCGCGGCATCGGTGTGTTAATTCGCAGATGCGACGGATTCAGTAACCACGCATACAGCCAATCGCTCCGCAATCGCGACTCCGCTCCGATCAAGTCAGGCGCTTCCGCTTGCAACTCCGGCATCGCGGATTTTGACAAGAGCACAGCGTCGGAAACTCGATGACAGCGAAAGCACTGATGCCGCACGAACAGTTCACGGCCCGCCTGATCCAGTTCCGTCTTCTCCGGCAGTCGTTCGCAGAAGAGTGCTGTCGGCGGGATCGGTTCAGTCCCGAACGCATCCGAACTCCACAGCAATCGCAGTGAAACTGCCTTGTCGAGTTGCTGCCGATCAACGGTCTGCGTGATCCATAGTTTGTTGTAGCCGCGAACCAGTTGGGCTTCGCACACGTTTCGACCTCCCCCAACTGAGCTTGCCTCAGTGGTCCCAGGCTTCTGCACTACTTCGTCAGCTTTGTGCAAAAGCCCGCGAGCCACCGGGACGAGCCCGGTGGGGTTTGTGTTGTCGTTGCCGATCGAGAGTTCAATCATCGAACTCCCTTCGACTGAGAAGCGATAGATCCCGCGCTGCGGTGCGACGACGTAACCGGTCGCGACAAGCTTCACCGTCTCCGCATCTTTGAAGCGTTGCATCTCTACCGGCTCAAACCGCCACGCGGCCATGCGCCGAACGTGGGGCAGGTTTCCAACCTGCCCGTTCTTTTTGCCAGGCAGGTTCAGGTTGGAAACCTGCCCCACGAACTCACATCGAATTCCAGGAACAAGCCTCTCTAATTCCGCCTCGGCCAAATGCCCTTTCCGAGCGCGCGGTGCCTTCGTCGGCAGCTCGTACATGCGGCGGTTGATCGCGTTGATCGTCGCATCAATTCGCCGTTCGATCAGGCGACCGTCCTTTGATTTCAGAGAGGCATTGATCGAAAGCTGTTTGACCGGCTGAAAGTTTGCTAACTCCAAAAACACCGAAGCACCGGCCCCGTCGTTTTTCAACGTGGCAGAGACAACGTCGATGTCATCGCGCCCCTCCTGCGACGGGTTTGAAACTTTGAACTCCGGCGAGCCATAACCAGCCGACCAACGATAGTTCCACTGTTGCACGCGGTAGTTGTCCGGGTCTTCAGCCTCTTCCGGATCGAGCGGATCGCTGAATTTTAAGAGCACTCCGTTTTGGTAGGTCGTCATGCTCAGCGGCAGATCGAGCGGCTTACCCGTGTATCGAACTCGCTGAAGGCAACCATCTTTCTCCGCATTACTCACCCAGCCGCGCAGGCCGCTGACGTACAAGTGCCCGTCGGTCTCACGAAAACGTCCACGCATCACTCCAGACTCGAAGTTCAACGGTAGTGGAACGGTCGCTCCTTGCCAGATCTCATTTTCGGAAGCAGCCTCCAACAAACTCTTCAAAACCTGACTCCGATCAAGCTGCTCGCGAAGCAGTAAGAACATCCGGCTGGTTCCATAAGAGAGATGCAGCGGCAGTCCTCCGAGTTGCTGCCACGATCCGCTCGGCACCCAAACTTGACCGCCGCAAGAGTTGTCCTGTAATCGAGGAATCCAACAGAGCGGAGCCGAAAACTCCTTCGGGACTTCCGTACGATGGGCCGACGGCACATATCCATAAAACCCCCCTTGCTGGACCTGAAAGATCGCTGACCCAGGAGTCCACTCTCCTTCTTGCGGAGCGACGGTGAAGACCTGCGGCATCGAGCTGTTGCTGCGACCGATTCCCAATCCGTTCGCGTTACGGAATCCGGTGGCAAAGACCTCTAGCTTTTGTCCGTCGGGTGAGACGCGCAGCAAACAGCCGTCGTGATCGGTCGCGCCGTTGGCGTTCCCCTTCAAGTAATAGAACCAGCCGTTTGAATCGGTTTCGAGACACGTCACGTATTCATGGCCGTTCGTGGTGACTTGCCCATCGTTGTTGAAGTTCTCGTACCAGTCCGCTTCGCCGTCGTCGTTGAGGTCATGCAACCGAGTGATCTGGTCTCGGCCGACGACATAGATTTGATTCTTGACGATCTTCAGACCGAGTGGCTGAAACAACCCGGTCGCAAAGCGCTTCCACGTCAGCTTCTTCAGCGAGTCATCAATCCCGCTCACGAGCCACACATCACCGTGCAACGTGCAGACGGCAGCGTCAAACTCGTTCGATAATCCCGGTGAGCCGGAGGGCGTCAGCCCCCGGACCTGTTGCGAGCGTCCATTTGTCCGGGGGCTAACGCCTCCCGGCTCACCAATCGCACTGAAGTCATGCCCGCTGACGAACATTAGCGCCTTGTACGAGTTCTCAAACGGCAACGTGAGCGTGTCAACCACGAGCGGCTCTTGCTTGTTCGAGACAACTCCCTGCGTCGTGATCTCCGCTGTCCAACGTGCGGGGCCGGGGCGGGTGAATTGACGAAGCGACGTCTTGTCTGTGTCTCCCATCCGTGTCGTCCGTGTCCCAATTTCTTGTGTTTTGGACACGGACGACACGGATTTCACGGAGAGAGGAAACAGCAGCTTCAAGCGAACTGGTTGCTCATGCTTGGCCACTTTCGCTGTGATCGGCTCCTTCCCGTCACCACGATCGAGTGTCCCGACCGTTGCGTCGACAACGAGTTCCACCTTCGCTCCCGCCGCCGCGACGAGTAATTCCAGTTCATCCGCTGACGGTGCGATTTCTAGTTCGCGAGTGATGAACATTGAGCCGTCGATTGTCTCCAACCATGGTGACTCAAGGACTTCAACCTCCTTCAATCCGACCGTGTATTTGAAGACGATCCGGTCGCCGTGCTGGTACAGACCACGGTACTTGGCCCACTGACGTGGCAGCGGGCCGAAAGGTTTTGGACGAGGGTCTTTCCATGATCCCTCGTGCGTCCAACCAGGTTGTCGAGGCGATGAGAAGACCGGCGGGGCACCGATGCGCGGTGGGCCGATAATGCCGAAGCGAGCGGGATCAAACTTCAAGAATTCGCCGCTCCAACCACAGGTCACGCGGAGCAGTTCCGTGTCGAATAACACCGACGCTTCCTGTTTCTCGCCGACGCGAACCGCGATCCCTTTCAAGGTCATCTCGGTCGGTGTCCAGATCGTCGCGCTGTAGAAGCGGCCGACATCCATGCTTTGCAGACGGTTGTCGACGGAATCCTGTTCGGTCCACTTAAAGCCGACCGCCTCGACGCCCCAATGGTTCTTCGCCATCGCCGCTTGTATTGGCGTCTGACCTGCATCAGTTCCGCCATTTTCAACTACTTTTTTTTTGCAGACTCCGGCATCCCATCAGCGCTGCCGGGGAGCCACGCTTTGAGTTTGTTCGCCGATAAATCGACGAAGCTCCCGCCTTCGCTCAGCGTGTCGAAGTTCCACAGGCCGAGCGTTGTGTCATCGGCTTTGAACGCTTCCGTCGGCACTCGATCAACGGTGCGCAAGCCGCTCGAAAACCGAACGTCGTCAATCAGCCCGTCGCAGGCGATGACCTGATCGACCAACGTGCCGAGAGCCAACTCTCCCTGAGCCGGTTTAGGCTCGGAACCGAAAGCGCCGTTAACCGGTTTCACCTCTTGCTCGGCACCTTGCTTGCCGTCGACGAACAGACGAATCCGAGTCGGCTCGAACTGCATCGCGACGAAATGCCATTTGCCATCGGCGATGTCGATCGTCGATCGCGTGTGGTCGGGCATCATGCCAGGCGTGTAGACCGTGAAGTGTCCGCTGCCAGGCATCGAAAAGAGTTCCCAGTGTGTCGGCGAGGACTTCAGTTCGTTCGCGATCAGAATGTTGTAAGACGCTTTGCTGTCGAGCTTCACCCAGCACTCGACGGTGAACGGCAACTTGCGGAAGTCATCGCGATGATTCACGAACGCGCCACCAAATCGTGCATCGAGCGCGCGGCCGAAGCGACCTTCACCAATCGGCTTGTCCGATTTGCGCGGAGCTGGTGCGGCTGACTGCGTGATGCCGCCTCGCTTGAGTGATTCATCAAGCGTCCACGGACTCCCCGCTCGAAAGAGGGTGTTCTCTGTGATCGCGACCGGCGGATCAAAGCTGATGTTTTCTTGCCGCGCGGCCCAGACACTCCCGCGACGGATCAACGCGCCCGCTTTGCGAATCGACACGTCACCGTGTCCCAGCACCGTTTGAAAGACGCGAGCCTTCTCATACTCGTAAGCCCATGCGAGCGGCTCGTCTTGCTTCGTCACCTTCGATGTCGCCGTGATCAGCGGGACGATCGGCAATGGGCCTTGCTGACGGAAATAAAGTTCGTCGTCGGTCTCGAACGACTTCAATCCGGCGGTAACGGGATGCTTTTCACCAGCGGCCGTCAGGTCGATGCGGAACGTATCGAACGCATCGTGACCGCTGAGTCCCGGCTTGTGATCCCAAACTCGGCGGACGATCTTCGTGCGGAACTCCGGCCAGTCCGCCTCTTTGTTCGGAAGCGTGTCGGTCCAACTGCCGTTCGCAAAGTGAATGACCGACAGCCCGCCGCCGTCCTTGCAGAACTTCATCAAACCCGCCTTCGCCGCATCGCTCAACGCCGCGCGATCCCAACTGCTGTAGTTGAGCACGATCGCATCGTAGCCCCAAGTAGCCCTGTCGCTCCGCGACAGGGATGCCGTCTCGCTATCGACTTTCCCATCGCCATTCACTTTGTTCGGCTGATCCGCGTTCTCTCCGCGCTCGGCTTTCCTGTCGCGGAGCGACGGGGCTACGTTTGCTAAGTCTTCAGGATTCTCCGTGACGTTCACAAACACGCGCGGATCTTGTTCGAGAACCGGGATCAGCGCGGCGGTCGTCTTGCGCCAGTCGTGAGCCGGATGATTGTGACCGGTGACGATCAATAACCGGATCGGCTCATCCAATGTCGATTGCACGCCGCCGTCCGGCACGTCGACCCCCGCCGTCCAAACAATCGCGTTGAGAATCGTCCGCCGAAAACTTTCGTCCCACCAGTTTTGGAAGAAGTGCCCGCCGGTTGTGCCGAAACCTCGACCACCGTCTTTGCGTTGTACTGCCCACGCGACGGTATTGTCCTGCTGCTGTCCCGGAGGTTTCGTTTGCCAGATCGGCTGCACGCGATCGTCACCGTCGCGGAAACGCAAATTGAAATAAAACTCTTCTTTGGCAGCAAACGGCTTCACACCGCGAGCGACCGGATGATCCGGCTTACCGATCGTCACGATCGCGTCCCACGTGCTGATCGCCGAATACCACTTGTTCGCGCCGGGACCGGTTTCGTAGTCAAAGTAGCCGCCGACCCATTCGGTGATTTGGTCGTGAACTTTGCTGGGATTGAACGTGGTCCAGTGAAATTGGACGAGCCCACAACCGCGCTGCATCTGCCGTTCGAGCGTCTGGAAGCGTTCGCCGACATACAGCGGATGGTCGGTCAAATTACGATCGCCGCCGTCCGAGATCATCACGATCGTGTTCGCATCATCGAGCGTCTTCTCATCGGTCGGCCAACCTTTGAAGTGTGTCTCGACGACAAGCTTCCCCTTCAAGTTCGGCGACGTGTCGAGCAGATGCTTCAGCAGAATGACGCTTTTTTCGTACTCGTGCGTGTACTTGCCGTGCCCCGTGATCGGACCAGCGATGAGCACGACCTTCTTCGCCGCTGTTTTTTCTTCAGCGGCAACAGATCCCGCGAGTACCATCAAGCCAACATAGATCGCGCACAGCGACAGAGACGATCGTAACATCACTCAATCCTCATCAACGGTTCGATAAAGTCGATATCCAGTGTTGTGGCCTTTCGACCGGCTCACGCTAACGGTCGCTAAGTAGGTCGGCAATCGACTCGCTTGCGGCTCAAGTGACATGGCTTACTCTTCTGGAAATCCGGGGTCACATCTAGAAAGGAACTGCGATGCGTTTGCCGCGAAGCATTTTTCTGTGCGTGATGACGTTGGTCCTGACGATCTCCACGTCAGCCGCGCGAGCTCAGTCTCCCGCGATCAAGGCGGGGGCGTTCGCGATGGACGTCACGCCGCTGAAGTTCCCGATCTCGATGAACGGCAACATGCAGGACCATCCGGCGCTGCGAGCCCATGATCCGTTGCACGCTCGCTGCCTGGTTCTCGATGACGGCAAAACGCGGATCGCGATGGTCGTGGTCGACAACTGCTTGATCCCGCGCGAACTCATGGACAGCGCCAAGCAGCAAGCTCAAGAACTGACTGGCATCCCGACCGATCGCATGTTGATCTCGGCGACTCACGCGCATTCGTGCCCGGCGGTCACTGGAGCTTTTCAGAGCGAGGCCGACTCCGACTACGTCGCGTTCTTGGCTGAACGGATCGCGGCCGGGATCAAGAAGGCGGCCGACAATGTTGCTCCCGCGAAGATCGCTTGGGGAGTCGGTCGCGATGAGACGCAGGTTTTCAACCGCCGCTGGTGGTTGAAGGAACCGAATTCCGAATCAAATCCGTTTGGTCTCATCGACAAGGTTCGCATGAATCCCGGCTACTCGAACCCAAAGGTGACGAAGTCCGCTGGCCCGGTTGATCCGGAAGTGAGTTTTCTCAGCGTGCAGTCACCGAACGGTCGGCCGGTTGCCTTTTGGGCGAACTACTCGCTGCATTACGTGGGCGGGACGGGGAGCGGCGAATTGTCAGCCGATTACTTCGGCGCGCTTGCCGAGCGGATCAGCCAACTGCTGCAAGCGAACGGACCTTCCAGCGGCCCCGCTCAACCGGCGTTCGTCGGGGCGATGACGAATGGTACGAGCGGTGACGTCAACAACGCGAACTTCGCGCTGACGATGCCGCCGAAATTCGCGCAGCACGAAAAGCTAAAAGCGGTCGCCGACAGCGTCGCGACCGCAGCGTCGACCGCGCACTCAAGGGCCGAGTATCGTTCCACCGCGTCGATCGCGATGCGTGAAACCGAGATCGAACTCAAGGTCCGCAAGCCGTCCGCTGATGACATCGCGAAGGCGAAAGGGCGGCTCGAAAAGGCCGGCACGTTTCCGTACAAAACGATGGCCGACGTCTATGCTCGCGAAACTTTGAAACTGGCCGAGTACCCCGATACGGTCAAACTCAAGCTGCAAGCGATCCGCATCGGCGAACTGGGTATCGTGGCGATTCCGTGCGAGGTCTTCACCGAGGTCGGCCTCGAACTCAAACGTCGCAGCCCGCTCAAGCCGACGTTCACGATTTCGCTGGCCAACGGCTACAACGGCTACTTGCCGACTCCCGAGCAACACGAACTCGCTGGCTACGAAACGTGGCGAGCGCGGTCGAGCTACTTGGAATCCGGAGCGTCACCGAAGATCGTTGAGGTGCTGCTGAAGCTGCTGGATGATGTGAAATAACTTGTCGAGTCAGACGAAACGTAGTCCGGTCACTCCGTGACCGAAATCTTTCGTAGGGTAGGCGGCTCGCCTGCCTAATCCGTCGCGAAAAAACAAACAGGCGAGCCGCCTGTTCTACGATCGCCACTCAATCCGCAGTCAAGCGGCTGATCGTTCTTTGGTGGCCAGTCGGCGAGCACTCCGGCCCTTTGCCGAGTCGTACGGTGGTGAGCGGTTCGGACAGGTCGCTGTCCTGCCACTCCAACTCTTCCGGCGGGATTTGGATGTCGTCGATCAGGAATTTGTCGAACTGCCAGATTTCGTTCCAGTGGCTGACGTCGTTCTCGGCGATAGGTCGCCAATCGCTGATGGTTGAGATGAGCGGTTCGATGTAAGGCCGCGCGATGGCAAGGACTTCTTCGTGTGGCAAGTAGTCCGGCAGATTCACACCGCAATTCGGATTGCGGATCATCCAAAAGATCGCGCCGAGTACCGAACTGGCGACTTGCAGCGTTGTCGGGTTTTGGCCGCCGACATGCTCGCGTGTGCGATGAATGTCGAGCGTGCTGCCGATCCACCAGGCACCGAAATCATGCCCCATCAGCAGGCAACCGAGGATGTCCGCACCGTCGATGACTTCGTCTCGCAGGATGCGAATCTCTTCTTGCATCAGGAGGTCGCGCATCCGCAACTCTTGCAGTGATGAGATCGCGCAGTCGGTCGGGCAGTAAGCGTAATGTACGGTTGGGCGATATAGCACTTGGCCCGCG
>JAYUFI010000580.1:0-4756 GCA_043738805.1 Planctomycetaceae bacterium
TCATTACTCGGTTGTGCGCAGGGTGTCATCTTCCCCACGCTCAACTACCGCACTCCCGATCCAGCGTGCCGACTGAATGTCATCCACGGTTCGTCCGCCGCGCTGAGTAACAAAGTCTTCTTGAAGTTCAGCGCAACAGACTTTGGTCAGGCGACGGCGCTGATTGCGGTCGGCGTATAGGCGACCGGCGCAGCTCAAACAGTTGGTAACGTAATCCGGGCTGATTGATTTCGTTTCCTTCGTGATCGCGCATCGTGACAGCGTAACCGCGTTCTCGTGCGAGATACCAGAACTGGTGCGCGACACTGCGACCACCGTCGGCCAGCCAGCATGTTCCGCCGGGCTCAAGCATCGTTTCCAGCAAATCGAGAATCGGCTCGAAGTTGCGCTGCTCGTAAAGGAGATCGCAACCCAAGATCACCGGATAAGTTGTCGATGGCGGCGAACGCCAGTCGAGTTCTGCTGCGGCAAATTGCTGAAAATCATTGAGCAGCGCGTTGTGCCGAGCGACCGCCACGGACTTCGCGTCGTAGTCCGTCAGCGTGACATGATGCCCGCGAGCCAACGCGGCCAGGCCAACTAATCCGACACCGCAGCCGAGTTCCAAGATGCGGGTTCCGGTCGGCCAATTCGCTTGCATGACCGCCTGCGACATGGGAATTGCTGCCGGCCACAGATAGGCCCAGTACGGCATGTAGTCATCGCGTTCGTTCGCGTCCAGCACTTCGCGGTCATCGAGTAGTGCATCCGGTCGGTCGGGCACAGTGAGTTTCAACACGCGATCGCCGAGTGTGTACTCTCGGACGACCCAATCGCAGGACAATTGCGGTAGTTCTGCGAATTCCACTTTTGTTCCGGTGAGGCCATCATGGGCCGGATTGATTTCTCGCCGCATGTCTTCAGAGTCGCTCATGGAAATTCCGAGAGGAGGGTTCGAGGATTCGGTGGATTGTGACGAACGCCGTCACGTGGAAACAGCATCGCGCCCCTTCGCGAGCATTCTGGTGGTCACTACACTTGCGACCGCTTTGGGCGAACGGCAAAAAAGTAGGTCGGTCACTCCGTGACTGGAATCTTCGACTCGCGGAATGAGTCGTCTGCTTTTGGGGACGCGCAGTGGTGTGCTTGGTCTGAGAACGGAGTCACGATGAATCGGCAACTTGGTCGATGGAGCCTTGGTTTGATGGTGGTCTTTCTGCTGGTCGCCCAATCGGCGGTCGCGGCTGATCCTGTTCCCGTCGTCGCACCGGCGGGGCCCAAGATGATGAGCCTCGGACAATTGTTCGAGGCGGGTGGGGCGATTGGTTATGTCATCACTGCGCTGAGCGTGTTGATGGTGGCATTGGTTGTCGAACACATCTTCAGTTTGCGCCGCAACGCGCTGATGCCGCCGGGATTGGCCGAGGCCATTCATCATCATGTCGCACTGCGACACTTTGAGGAGGCTCGACAGCAATGCCATTTTCACCCGAGTTTTCTCGCTTATGTGCTCTCCGCCGGATTGCGTGAAGCGGACATCAGCTATGACGCCGTCGAGAAAGGGCTCGAAGATTCCTCGACCGAGCAAGCCGCTCGGCTGTATCGCAAGATTGAATACCTATCGGTCATCGGCACGATCGCTCCGATGTTGGGACTGCTCGGCACCGTTTGGGGCATGATCCTCGCCTTCATGGAGTTCGAGCAGAAAGCAAATCCGCAGGTCTCTGAGTTGGCTCCGGGCATCTACAAAGCGCTCGTCACGACGTTGCAAGGCTTGTGCGTTGCGATCCCGGCACTCGCCGCATTCGCGCACTTTCGCAATCGCATTGACCAGCTTGTTGCCGACGGTGCACTCACTGCGGAAGCGGTTTTTGCGGACTACAAACGGGCAGAGCTGGTTGAACAACGCGCCGGCCTTGTTGAGCAACGTGCCGATCGAACAAAAGCCGCCTCAAATGCTCGGAGCAAGCAATCGACTGATCTGCCGATCCTCAATCCGACCGGCGGTGCGATCCCTGCCAAGCCGACTCCGCGACCGGATCGAGAACGACCTGAGCGTGAGCGTCCTGCACCGGAGCGAGGGCCAACGCCATGAAGATTCCGACTCGCGGACGTCAGATGGGCTTGAGTTTTGATATCACGCCGCTGATTGATGTCGTCTTTCAGTTGATCATTTTTTTCTTGGCGGCGACGTACATCATTCGCAGCGACGCGAGTGAAAAAGTGCAACTTCCGAAAGCGACTCAAGCGAAAGACTCGCCACCGGTTTCGCCGCGCCGCTGGGTCGTGACGATCAACTCGGAGCGTGTGTGGTTTTCGGGGAATCAACGCACCGATCGGACGGCGATCGAACAACAACTCGTCGAAGCCGCCCGAACGGTTGATGAAGCCGCTGAGATTGAAGTCCGCTTGCGAGCCGATGCGAGCGTCCCTTTCAGCGAAGTCGAACCGCTGATGATCACGTGCGCGAAGCTCGGTATTCGCAAGATCGGTTTCGCTGTCCTTCATGAGTCAACGCCCTAACGAATTGAAGCCGCATTGTGGTACGACGCTCCGCGTCGTGAATCGCGACGCGATTCAATCTTGCAAACAACATCGAAACCAACCATGCGCATTCCCACTCGCCGCCGTGACACGAATGTTGAGAACACGTCGATGACGCCGATGATCGACGTCATCTTCCAGTTGTTGATTTTCTTCGTTTGCGCCTCAGCCGGTCAGGTTCAAGAGGCGCATCTGCCGACTGAGTTAGCTCCCGGCTCAGTTGAGTCGCTCAATCCCATCATCGTTGAACATCCCTTCGGCGAAGTCTGGCTGAGGCTGCATCAACGAGCTGGCGAAGAACCGAACCTCAAACAAACGGTCGTCGAACTCAACGACCGCGAGTATTCCGACGACGCAAGTTTGCGGCAGACGCTCGCGGTCCTCGCCGAAACAACGCCAGAAATTCCCGTGATTCTGGACATCGACGGCCCCGTTCCGCTCGGTGACGTTGTCCGAGTTTACGACGCTTGCCAAGCGGCGAATTTTCAACAGATTTCTTTCGCGACGAAGCTGGCGGCAAAGTGATGATCGATGCCGTCAATGTTCTGGAGAACCGTCCTGATGAGTTATCGACGATGCGTTATTTTCGCAGCATTGTGGTGCGACGCTCCGCGTCACAATTCACGGCGCGGAGCGTCTGTGACACTTTCGTGGAGCACGTTTTCAACGTGCTCGAAAACTGGCTGAATTGGCCCGTTGAAAACGTACCCCACGTCATTTTGTCCACGACGCGGAGCGTCGTGCCACAATGTTGCGGCTTCGCCGTTCTGGTGAGACTCTCGACGCCGTTATCTCAACGATAACCTTTGAGTTCTCAACTCGGTGCGTCGTCGCTATGAAATCCCTTTGCACAATTTCGCGGCGATGAAGTTCAGATGCCGCACTTGCAGATTGCCTCACACTGACGGACAGCACTCATGAATCGCGAACGTAGCCAGCAACAATTTCAACGAGCTTTGAAGTCGATCCCCGGTGGCGTAAACAGCCCCGCGCGGGCATTTGGGGCAGTCGGGGGCGAACCGATTTTTATTCAGCGTGGCGAAGGACAATTCCTGGTTGATCTCGACGGCAATTATTTTCTCGATTTCATTGGCTCATGGGGGCCGCACATTTTGGGGCATCGACATCCGGCGGTGATTTCGGCGATCGACGCGGCACTCGCGCGCGGCACGAGTTTCGGAGCACCGACGGAACTCGAATCAGAGTTAGCTGAGTTGGTCATCGCGGCGGTTCCGTCGATCGAGATGGTTCGCATGGTCAACTCTGGAACCGAAGCGACGATGAGTGCGATCCGAGTCGCTCGTGGTTTCACCGGTCGCGACAAGATCATCAAGTTCGCCGGTTGTTATCACGGTCACGTGGATTCATTGCTGGTGAAGGCGGGAAGCGGAGCGCTGACACTCGGCGTTCCGTCGAGCCCCGGCGTTCCGGCGGGATGTACGGCAGACACGATCGTCTTGGAATTCAACGATCCGCAATCGCTGGCTGACACGTTTTCTGTACAAGGAGACAAGATTGCTGCGGTGATCCTCGAACCGGTCGTCGGCAACATGGGCGTTGTGATTCCTCAATCTGGTTTTCTGGAAACATGCCGTGAGTTGTGTACCAAGCACGGCACGGTGTTGATCTTCGATGAGGTGATGACCGGCTTTCGACTCGCTTTCGGCGGTGCTCAGGAGCTGTTCGACATCAAGCCCGATATGACGACGCTCGGCAAAATTATCGGCGGCGGAATGCCCGTCGGTGCCTACGGCGGACGAGCTGACATCATGGCCAAAGTCTCGCCGAGCGGGCCGGTCTATCAAGCGGGAACGCTCTCCGGAAATCCGCTCGCGATGTCGAGCGGCATCGCGACGCTGACAACGTTACGCCACACAAATCCGTATGCGGCACTCGCGGCGAAGACAGAAAAGCTCTGTCGTGGACTCAGTGAAGCGGCCTCATCAGTCGGTATTCCACACACGATCCCACACGTCGGAAGTATGTTCACGCTCTTCTTCAATCCCGACGTCGTGACGAACAACACGACTGCTGGGCAGAGCGATACGAAGCTTTTCGCTCGCTACTTTTGGGGGATGATTGAACGCGGTGTTTACCTCCCGTGCAGCCAGTTTGAAGCGAACTTCGTCTCGGCGGCTCACACAGATGCGGATATCGAATCGACCATCGCGGTCGCTCACGCTGTTTTGACAGCGCTATGAAGCGATGAAAACCGGCCGTGAGTTTCCCCTCG
>JAYUFI010000581.1:0-1778 GCA_043738805.1 Planctomycetaceae bacterium
CGCAATACAATCCCGTCGCACCGGTCATGGCAGTCTGCGGCGGCGAGAACTCGCCGGCGCATTCGGCCACCGTCTCCAGCAGTTCGCTGTTCCACAGCCGCGAGTACGCGGCTCCATGAATCGAACGAATGCTTGGCCCGGTCGTCAGAATCTGCATCGGCTTTGCTCCGTTCGGGAGCGTCTCTCGCAATACCGATCGCGCGGTGTCGGGGGAGAGCCGATTGACGGTCTCCTTGGCGACACCGGACAAGCGGCAGATTTGCGAGAAGCTCCAGTCGTTGAGCAAGAATTCGCCGTCATCGCCAGCGGAGAACGAGAGTTCTCCACCAACGACGGTCGGTTGCAGGCGTGCTGGCAAATGCCAGCGGTCCTGCGATTCCCGGTGCTCATTCCGACAATGCTGGATCAGGGACTCGACCGACGAGAAACACTCGTCCGGTCTGCGTCGGAACAATTCATTGTGTGCCTGGGTCAACGTACTCATGGGGGCCTCCGATAGTGAAAAGGAACGATTCTCAGGTGCAATCTGCTCGAACATCGAACAGACACGCCGATCGTGGCCCCGGACGGCGACCAGCGCAATCGTGTTGCTGGTGACGAGCCAACAATCGCTTGCAATCGTCAAGTCAATCTGCTCACCGATACCCGCGCTCAAAAGAACTCGCGTTACACTGTCGGCCGTGGTGGCAATGGCTGTTGCAAAGCCTCAGCCTGAGGATCGCTCATCGGCGGTGCCTTCGCTTCCGCGTTGTGGGCATCCGGCGGTGAGCCGCCCGGTGAAAACCACTCCTTCTTCCAAGACTAGACTTTCTCGACTCCGATTGGCCAAACGCGAACACCGACGTAGCCCTGCCCAAGACGGTTTAGAAAACCGTGAATGTGTACCGCGGCGATCTGCGGCGGATGCGCGAACAAAATCCGGCTCTCGTTAGTCAGCAAACCTCAAACTGAAAATGGTCACATGCCTTTCGTCAAAGAGTCTCATTCGCGGACGATTAGTTTTTGCACGCTCCTGGTCGTCGCAATTCTGTTATGCGGCGGAGTCGTCCGTTCGTGGGGAGCGGAAGAGTCTCCAGCCGCTCCGGTCGTCAGTGACGAATCAGCAGCCGCACACACCGACCCGGTGACGCCGCTGTTGTTGGGACTTTCGGTCGTCTTGCTGGCCGCGAAGATCGGCGGGGACTTGATGGTCCGCGTGCGGCAGCCGGCCGTGTTGGGCGAGCTTCTGGTCGGTGTCGTGCTCGGCAATCTGGTGTTGCTGGGCTTCGACGGGTTGGAGTTCTTGCGGCCGAGCGCGGCGCACGCCGAATCGTCCGGCTTGGTCTCAACGACGCTCGACATGCTCGCTCGCATCGGCGTGATCCTGTTGCTGTTTGAGGTCGGTCTGGAATCGAGCGTCCGCGAAATGGTCAAGGTCGGCTGGTCGTCCTTGATCGTCGCGGTACTCGGAGTGGTCGCGCCGATGGGGTTGGGCTGGCTGACCGGTCGTTGGTTGTTGCCGGACGAATCGTGGCACGTCCATTTGTTTCTCGGAGCGGCGTTGAGTGCCACGAGCGTCGGCATCACCGCGCGAGTCTTGAAGGATTTGGGAAAGAGTCAAACCGCCGTCGCGAAGATCGTGTTGGGTGCGGCGGTGATCGACGATGTCTTGGGACTGGTGGTGCTGGCGGTGGTGCAAGCCATCATCGTGCAAGGCTCGGCCAGCTTCGGCGAAGTGGCGTGGCTCTCCGGCAAGGCGTTCGGATTCTTGATTGTCGCTTTGGTCGTCGGAGATTGGC
>JAYUFI010000582.1:0-4746 GCA_043738805.1 Planctomycetaceae bacterium
CGTCTCGGCGATCCGAACCCGGAAGCGAAATGGAAAAGCACCGACTCCGGACAACCCGGAGCCATCGTGCCGCGTGACAACGACACGAAGCTCACCGAACTCAAACCGGGCTGCTCGGCGTGTGCGGCCGACTTACTGAAAGCACTCGGTGACGAAGACCCGTATGTTCGGCATGTCGTCATTCAGGCTTTGCGAGTCGTCAACAATTGGTCCGAAATCGATGACGCACTGAAGTCACCGAACAGCACCGTGCGAGCCGGTGCGTTGCTCGCTCTGACCGGCGTCTACGATGAGGCGGCGATCAAAGCGTTGGCCGAATTCGCGGCTCGTTCGGAGGCATTACCGGCCGAGCAGGCTCAGGCGGTCGAGGCTCTGTCGGAAGTCGCTCGCCGATCCGATCCGTATGTCAAAGGTTGGTGGGGAACTCAGCCATCGAAGAGCAAACCCGCTCGAACAAAGAAGAATGATTGGTCGGGATCGTCGGTAGTCCTCGTTGCGTTGCGAGAAGCAATTGCGCCGAAGCGACCGACTCCCGTCCGACTGGCTGCGATCAAAGCGTGGCGGGAGATCGCCGATTCCGCCGCATCAGCATTGCTGCGCGAGATCGCGGTCAATGACACCGATAACGCCGTGAGACGTGAGGCGGTGACGTCGCTCGCGTTGGTTAAGGACAAAGACTCGGTCTCGCTGTTTGCTAAGATTGTCGGCGATACGAAGACGGATGACGTGCTGCGGCAAGAGGCGGTCAAAGGGATCTCAGCGATCGGGTCAACCGAAGCGGTGAAGCAATTGATTGACATCGTGGCCGCGAGCGGCACGTCGCCGGAACTGGCCGCATTGTCGATCGAAGCACTCGGCAAGTTGAAGAGCGGCGACTCGGCCGCAGCGGTCGAGAAGCGTTTGGCCGACAACAACGCGAATGTTCGTCTGCGAGCGGCGGAAGCGTTCGGGGAAATCCGTGGCCCCGCCGGAGCGACGCGCATTGCGGAGTTGCTCAAGGACAGCGACGTCAACGTGCGCAAGACGGTGTTGGGTGTGCTAGGCAAATTGAAATCCGGCGACGTCGTTCCTGCAATCATCACGGCGTCGGCCGATCCGGCGGTGAAGTTTGACGCGCAGATGGCGGTCGCCGCGTTGATGGATCGCCGCGCGTTGCCGCTGTATCTCGACGGGCTGACGAGTCCGAACGCCGATCTGCGGAACGCGAGCCTCAACGCGTTGGTTGCTCTTCGCGGAGTGATCGGCAACGACATTCTGAAGCTGCATGAACTCAACGAACTGCCAAACAACGTGCGTGGTCCGTTGCAGGGGGTCTTTTCGGCTCCGGCACCGATCATGAAGTGGCAATTGCTGGGGACCATTCCGAAAGACAAGCCGCTGCCGAAGTTTGATCTGTCGGCGGCTCCGGATCTCACGGCGTTGCAGCATGTCGGCGAGCGAGCACTCAAATGGAAAGCAATCGACGTCAAAGACAAAAACGGTCGAGTCAATCCGGGTGAGCATCTCGAAGGCCCGAAGGACGACGTATGGAACTTGGCGTATGCGGCGATTGAAGCCGATGCCGACGGACCGCGCACGATCATTGTCGGGAGTGACGACCAACTCATCGTCCATGTGAACGGCAAGAAGGTTTACGAATTCATGGGCAATCGCGGTTGGGAGAAAGCTCAAGGTCAGTTCACCGCCGACTTCAAAAAAGGGACGAATCATCTTTGGATGCAATGCGGCAACACCAGTGGCCCGTGGGATATGTCCGCTGCGGTCAGTCAGCAAGATCCGAAGTTCGCGTTCTTGTTTGAGAACGTTGCCCCGAAGCTCGACATCGCCGCGTTTCGTGACTTCGCCAACAAGAACAAAGGGGACGCCGAACGGGGCGGGAAGATCTTCGCGAACCCTCAAGGAGTCGCCTGCGTGAAGTGTCACGCCGTCGGCGGCACTGGCGGAAAGGTCGGCCCGGACCTCGTCGGCATCGGCGTGCGCTATAACCGCGATGAGTTGATGCGCTCGATCCTCGAACCATCGAACCGCATCGCCAACGGCTACGACGTGATGACCGTCGTGACGAACGATGGCAAGTCGATCACCGGCATCTTGAAGCTCGACAGCCCCGAAGCGGTTGAGTTGATGACCGTCGAAGGCAAACAAATCCGCATCCCGAACGACGACATCGACGAGAAACTTAAGAGCCCCGTTTCGCTCATGCCCAACGGACTAAAAGACGGTATGACGCTGCAAGACTTTGCCGACATCGTGGCATTCTTGGAGAGCCTAAAACAGCCGCCAGTGATGAAGTGACGACCGTTGGCGAATTCATTTTGCGAATGCGTCGGAAACAAAACCGCCGGAAGGCGGAACAGATCGTCTTGCTTGCCATCGCGACCTGCAAGGGATGCAATGACCACGATGGCGACGCAGGATGCCGAGCCATGAATTTTCGGATTGATGTGGACGAGTGTAAAAGAGCCATTTCAGAGGACTTCGCGACAACTTGTGACTCGGACCATTTTGTGGTTGTCGCTGGGAGTAAGACTGATGAGTTTCGTCGAAGACTTTCACCTGGCAATTTCAGATGGTGTCGTCCGGTATTTTCACCGCCGGTCGATTTTGATGCGTTGCCCAGGCGCACCCGTTCGGATTACTCGCGACGCCACGATTGCCACGACGTTTCATTTCGATTGTGGTGCTCAATTCGATGAAGAAGTCGATGATCTCATCGAGCAATCTGGCGTGAGATTTGTGGTTGCGAATGAATTCGGTGACCAGATTCGTGGCTGGCAATTCATTGGTTGCGAGTCGTTGTACTCCGACTTCAATTACTACAACGTTCCGCCGGGATTCGTTTCAAATGCCTCAGATCCAGGAATGCTGACGTTGGATCGCGATCGGCTGCTGGCGCTGGAACCGGAGTTAGCTGGTTTTCGTGGACTCAGGCTGCGGATTCAGGATCGTCGTCGTGGGAGTTCCAAGTATTTGGGATCCTTCGAGACGGTCGCCGATCACTTGTGGCGCGGTGATTCGCGAGCGGCGATGGTGCTCGCCGTTGCTCCGCGAGTGCTTGTCGCTGCGTTTGCTGACGACTTCGACGCAATCGTGGTGTTGGAATTTCCTCGGTCCTTTGCGACGACGTTTTCGCTGGAACCGGGAACAAGGCTGTTGAACTGCAATACCTTCAGCCAGACGGAGGAGACGATCGCCGCTGACATCACGCTGGGGCCGAAATGGGATCATCGCATGACGGACTTTTATCCGATCATCGGCCAGTTTCTGAGCGGGGATACCGATCGCCTGGAACAACGAATGGCGGGCATCTCGTCGTCGGAATGGGAGCGTGTCAGACAACTTGGTGAGGAATGGCTCGTCCGATTTCACAACGGTGAAATACAACCTCGGCAGGGAGTCGCGCTTTGGCCGACGGGGCCTATTGAAAAGATGCGACGCCTCAAAGCATCTTTCGGTCGTCGGGTGCTGGCGACGGCGTTTGACTTGAGTTTGATAACGCTCATCACCCTTTTGCTGTGGTTGTTGTTCGGACTCGGCGATGAGATCCTCTTCTTTTGGCAGAACCCCAAAAATCCCGTCGCGCGAGCGGCTTTTCGGGAACACAAAGAGACGTTTCGCACCGTGGCCGCCCTCGTCTATTTCAGCTATGCGACGTTGGCGCTGGTCATTCCCTGGCAAGCGACGTTCGGCAAACGGCTGCTGGGTTTGCGAGTGGTGAGCCGCGAATCGTTTGGACGTATTCCGTTTCTCAAGGCCCTGCGTCGTTCCGCCTTGTTTCTCTTTTCGGGACTCTGCGGAGCACTGGGACATTTGGCGGTCCTGTGGTCGCACAGCGGTCAAACATGGCACGACGATCGTTGCGGCACATGCGTGATTGACGACCGCTCGCGGAGTCGGTTCAGTGACCGACTGATTGCATTGAGCATGGTTGTTTCCATCGTGCTGATGGGATTTGGCGTCCTCTGGAAACTGGAAACCGCTGACGTCATCGCGCCGGTCGCATTGCCGAACGCCATTCCACTCCCCGGACGTCCGGCGGTAGAGCCGATTACGGTGCCGCCTCGGATTCTTCAGGCGGATGGTGAGTTGTTGGTTGATGCAGTCGCATTCCCCGAACTTGGCGTCGAATTGAAACCGCCCAAAGAATTCCATCTGGCTGAGACATTTGTTGGATTTCAGCATGAGGCCACACAATCAAAAATCGAGGTCTCCATCAAGCAAGCTTCCTTTCACGAAGTCATGGCGGAGTACGGCTCTGACCGGCTGCGAAAGAATGGATCGGCATTGCGTGAAAGCAGGTCACGAACGATTTTTGGTCGGTCCTCCGGCGAAGTTCGGTTTGAGCAGACGACTCCTGGCGGTGTGCTCGTGATATGGGTGTCCGTCTTGGGAGCGGAAGATCGGTGCGCCGTCGCGACAGCCTTCGCTCCCAAGAATCGAGAAGACGAGTTGGCTCCCTTTTTCAAAGCATCCGTGGCGACGTTGCGCTGGCTCCCCAAGTCAGCCCAGCTCAGCGTGCCGCCTCAAGGTGATCCATCAAAAGCATCAAACCCCGATACGAGTGCTCAACCAGATCCCGTCGTCGCGCCCGAAACAGCCACCGAGCCTGCCCAGAAACGAGGGCGAACCATTCGAAGGAAGAATGCGGAGGCATCACCTGATGCCTCCAAATAAACAAGCGGAGGTCACTCATCATGCCGCAATCATTATCCCGCGTCGTCGTGCATTTGGTCTTCAGCACGAAGA
>JAYUFI010000583.1:0-4734 GCA_043738805.1 Planctomycetaceae bacterium
GAACTCCGACTCTTCGCGAATGACCCGCATCCCGCGACCGCCGCCGCCGTGAGCCGCTTTCAAGATCACCGGAAAGCCGAGCGACTTCGCCAGCGCGAGCCCCTCGTCGGTGTTCACGATTGCCCGCTGACTGCCGCTCAACACCGGCACCCCCGCCGCCGCCGCGATCTCGCGAGCGATCGTCTTGTCGCCCAGACTGCGCAACGCCTCGACGCTCGGCCCGACGAAGGTGATGCCGTTGTCCGCACACGCTTGAGCGAGCTTCGGGTTCTCGCTGAGGAAGCCGTAACCGGGATGAATCGCATCGATGTTGTGCTTCAGGCAGATCGCCATGATCGCGTCGATGTCGAGATACGACTTGATCGGCTCCCCTTTTTTGCCGATCTGATACGCCTCATCGGCTTTGAACCGATGCAGGGCGAAGCGATCCTCGTGCGTGTAAATCGCGACGGTGCGAATGCCCAACTCATAAGCGGAGCGGAAGACTCGAATCGCAATCTCGCTGCGATTTGTGACCAACAGTTTTTCAATCGTGTTCATGACAACCTACAAAGGTGGCAACGCCACTAACAAATGACTAAGAACCAAATCTCAAGAATCAATGAATGACTAAAACTCAAAGTTCAAAGAGCCGTAGCGGGACAATTTCGCTGCGGATTTCACGTTCCTCGTTTTAATTATGCTCACAACCCCAAGAACAAAATCGAGTACGGTGGGGTACGTTACGGACCCGTTCTGTCGGTCGCAATTCTGCGGCTCGACTCTGTGATTTTCGTGTGTGCCGCAGAAACGTCGGTAGGAATTCACCACGGAACCGTAACCAATGTGGTATGACGCTCCGCGTCGTGCCACAATTTGCCATACGGTCCTCTACGGTTGCTTTCACTGACCAGACTGACTTTCTCGGAGACTCCTTGATGCGACTCAGCGAAATGACTTGGCCTGAAATCGGCAAACTGTCCCGCGACCTACCGGTAATTATTCCGGTCGCGGCCCTTGAACAGCACGGTCATCACTTGCCGGTGTTTACCGACAGCATGTTACTTGGCGAAGTTGTGCGCCGTGTCGAAGAGACGATGAGAAACCGAGCGCTCTTCACGCCGCTGATGTGGCTCGGAAATTCGCACCATCACATCGACTTTCAAGGAACGATGTCCGCCAGTCCGCGCGTGTATCTCGATCTGCTCAATGACATGGCGGACAACTTGCTGACGCACGGATTTCGTCGCCTCGTGTTTCTGAACGGACACGGCGGGAACACGACACCGGGCAAGCAAGCGGTCTTTGAAATGCGTCAGCGCTATCGCTCGCGTGCGGATTTGTTGCTGCTTTTCACGACTTATTGGGATCACGCGAAACCCAACGCCGGTCGGTCGGACCTTGTCCAGTCTCAAATGGGACATGCCTGCGAATGGGAAACGTCCATGATTCAACGGATCACTCCGCATTTGGTGAAGGACGTCAGCCAACTCGAAACGGTCCCGTTTGGTTTCGCGTTTGAGCCCGCCTATCGTGGTTGGATCACGAAGGATCGCACTGTTCCCGGCCACATCGGGCATCCGCAACATGCGACTCCCGAAAAAGGGGAGTACCTCTTCCAATCATTTTCTGCCGGTGTGGTGGAACTGCTTGAGCAAGTCATTGCTTGGGACGGACACAGTTGGGAAATGAGCTGACCGGTTCGCAATGCAAAACAAAAGCACGCTCAACCAATCAGGTTGAGCGTGCTTTTTTTGAATCGACGAGACTGATCGCCACAAATCTTTGCGGCGTTCTGCATCTTTGCGTTGAATCAACTCCGTTTGAATCATTACTTCTTGGCGTTGTCGTCAGCGACTTTCTTTTGCACATCGACCGTGTCCGTGTTGACCGTCTTGGCCACTTTTTCAGACAGCTTCTTGGCCAGCAGTCCGCTCGGATCACAACCGGCAACGACGGACACGATCTTGCCACCTTTGGCGATCAAGAAGTTGGTCGGCATCGTCTTTGTCTCAAAAATGTTCCACGCCTCGCCCTTCGTATCGACCGAGTACAACATGTTGAGCTTCTTCTCTTTGACGTAGGCCGCCACTTTCGTATCCGGTTCGCGGAAGATGGCGACCGAAGTCAGGCCGAGATCCTTGTAGCCTTCGTGCATCGCTTGGAAGTAAGCCAGTTCCTTGTCACAGCCGGAACAGCCGCACGTCAGTCGCACGAGCACCGGGCCTTTCGCCGTCAGTTCGGCGAGGTTGATCTCCTTGCCGGTCGCGTCTTTGAATTTGAATTCGGGAGCTTGCGTGCCGATATCAACTTTCTTCGGTGCCGGAGCTGGTTTCGCATCGACCTTAGCCGCTGCCGCCGGTTCTTCAGCAAAAGTCAAACTGGTCGTGAGCAACAACGCCGAGACAAACGAGAGCGAACGAATCATGAGTGACTCCTGAAATGAGTGGACCAACAAAACTCAAACTACGAGTACGCATCAGTCTAAGCAGATGTTGTTGAGGAAACCAACTGCTTCTCTCGGCCATCTGCGTAGTACAAAAGTGTGGCTCGACGCTCCGCATCGAGAACCTTGTTCATCTTCCAGGACTTTTGCATTTAGACACACGACGCGGAGCGTCGTGCCACACTTTCCAAAGCTCATCGTGACTCGACTACTTTGTGCATCCTTGACGCTTTTGGATATCGCTTCCGACAATGCCGCCGCGATCACGCGATCAATTTATTTTTGGAGTCACGAGTGGCCTCTGGTGAAGTATCCCTTGAACGATTACGCGGCATGATCGGTGAAAGCCCGGCCTTGCGCGAAGTCGCGGCATTGACGCGTCGCGTGGCGGCGAGTTCGGCGACGGTCTTGGTGACCGGAGAAACGGGGACCGGAAAAGAACTGGTCGCCCGCGCGATCCACGAACTCAGTCCGCGAGTGAGCGGCCCGTTCGTCCGCGTGAACTGCGGCGCGCTCAGCGAATCGCTGTTGGAAAGCGAACTCTTTGGTCACGTCAAAGGGGCCTTCACCAACGCGATCGAAAATCGCACTGGTCGCTTTGAAGCGGCTCACGGCGGAACGATCTTCCTCGACGAAGTGAATTCCATGAGCCACACGCTGCAAGTCAAATTGCTGCGTGTATTGCAAGAACACGAGTTTGAACGGGTCGGAGACAGCCGCACGATTCAAGTCGATTGCCGCATCGTGGCCGCCACGAATCGCGATTTGTTGGAAGAGGTTGATCGCGAGAAGTTTCGCGAAGATCTTTACTACCGAATGAACGTCATCTCCATTTATCTGCCGGCGTTGCGAGAACGCGCCGACGATGTGCCGCTACTCGTCGAACATTTCGCTCGGCAATACGCTCAGGACAACGGCCGCTGCGTTCCCAAAATAACCTCCGAATTCGTCGGGTTCTTGCAACGCTATTCGTTTCCCGGAAACGTGCGCGAGCTGCAAAACTACATCGAGCGAGCGATCGTGCTTTCCACCGGCGACACACTCAGTGCCGATTTGCTGCCGCCACACGTCCGAGGACTTGCTGCCGTGCGCATGGGACGACCTCAAGCAAACGACCTGCAAAAGATGGCGACCGAACTTGTCTCCACCAGCATCGTCCAAGCCGGCCCCGACGCGAATGATCTCCATGAACGAGCCGTTTCGATCGTCGAACGCGAAGTCATCCTGCAGGTGTTGCGGTCCTGCCAAGGAACGCAAACGAAAACCGCCGATCGTTTGGGGATCAATCGCAACACGCTGCACAAGAAGATCAGCGATTACAAGCTGGAATCGGAAGCCCGGTAGTCGGCTATCGAAAAGCATTGTGGCTCGACGCTCCGCGTCGAGATGGTGTTTGTTTTCCGGTCACGTTTTGAATGTTCATCACGACGCGGAGTGTCGTGCCACACTTTTTGACAACGCCGCTTGTGTTCGGATCATCCGCGCAGCTTGCTCGCAAACTTCTGCCGCAGCTTCGCCACTTTAGGCGAGATGACCGCTTGGCAATAAGGCTGATACGAGTTCGAGCGAAAGTAGCCTTGGTGATAGTCCTCAGCCGCGTAAAACGTTTCACCCGGAACAACCTGAGTCACGATCGGTCGGTCCCAAATCTGTGCTTCGTTCAACTCGCGGATAGTCGCTTCGGCAATTTGCCGTTGCGAATCGTCGTGGTAGAAAATTGCGGATCGGTATTGAGTCCCGACATCGGCTCCCTGGCGGTTGAGCGTTGTCGGATCGTGCATCGCAAAGAAAACTTCGAGAATCCCGCGATAGGAAATGTTGCTGGGATCAAACGTAACTTGAATGACTTCCGCATGTCCCGTCGTGCCGGTGCAGACTTGCTGATACGTCGGGGCGGTAACTTGGCCTCCGCAATATCCAGACTCCACTTTGCTGACACCGCGAAGCTGCTCAATCACCGCTTCCAAACACCAAAAGCAGCCGCCACCGAATGTTGCCAGTTGCGTGTTGGTTTCTGATTTCGTCGAGGTCATGGTTGTCTCCAAAACATTGGTGAAGTCGAAGTATGAGAGCCAGACAATTCAGAGATTGTCCTCTTCATCCGCCGACGTATTTTGAATACACCGCACGAGCAGCAGCAACCTCTTGAGTCCCGCGAACGATTGCTCGACCGTCGCGGAAGACGGTTAGTTCAAACTCGCCGCCGTTCAGCACTAACTTGGCTAAGTACGGATTATGCGTAATCGTGCCGTGGCCCTGCCACTTCTGCGTGAGTTCGTCGAGCGACAAGTTCCCCGGAGAACTCGGCG
>JAYUFI010000584.1:0-4730 GCA_043738805.1 Planctomycetaceae bacterium
GTGCCGGAGTGGCGGCAACGTTGGATGCCGCGAAGCTCAACGATTTGCGAAAAATCTGCCGCGAGATCGATCTGTTGCAGCCCGCTGTCGATGACAATCAGCGTCGTCCGGATAACTGCGAATATCCTTGGCTGACCGTCCAGAACGGGCAAGGACAGGTCGTCGCTCCAATGCGTGCTCGTTTTCGAGTTGACCAACGGCTTCGCACGCCGCTTGGCCGGTTGTTGCTAAAGGTCGCGGCCGACTTATGCCAGAGAATGGCTCAAGCATGATCCCACTTGCAAAGCAAATTGAGGAACTCACTCGCCGACATTTTTGCAGACGAAGCGGCACCGCTATCGGCACTGCGGCGCTCGCATCTCTGTTGGCGAAAGATGGTCTTGCGGAGATGACGCCAGACGCTTCGTCCGCCCGAACTCATTTTGCTCCGACAGCGAAACGAGTCGTCTATCTGTTTCAATCGGGCGGGCCGAGCCATCTCGAATTGCTCGACTACAAGCCGGAATTGAAACGGCTGCACGGGACCGAGTTGCCGGATTCCATTCGGCAAGGGCAGCGTTTGACTGGGATGACGTCGGGACAAAAAAGTTTTCCGGTGGTCGCTCCGAAGTTTGCCTTTCGACAGTACGGTGAGAATGGCACATGGTTGAGTGAGTTGTTGCCGCACACTGGACAGGTGGTCGATGAGTTGTGTTTGATTCGCTCGATGCACACCGAGGCGATCAATCACGATCCTGCGATCACGTTCATTCAAACGGGCTCGCAGCAGCCGGGGCGGCCGTCGCTGGGAGCGTGGGCCAGTTATGGACTCGGCAGTGAGGCCGAGGACTTGCCGGCGTTTTTGGTGCTGATATCGCACGGCAGCGGGCGTGATGCGAATCAAGGTCTGCTCGATCGCTTGTGGGGCAGCGGCTTCCTGCCGACGAGCCATCAAGGAGTGAAGCTGCGTGGCAGCGGCGATCCGGTGCTATTTCTTTCTGACCCACCGGGAATTGATCGTGAGCTACGACGCAAGATGCTCGACGGCATCGCGAAACTGAACGAGATTGAGCACGCGAAAGCAGGCGATCCGGAGATCGCGACACGCATCGCGCAATACGAGATGGCGTTTCGGATGCAGGCATCAGTGCCGGAGTTGATCGATCTCTCGCAAGAGACGGCAGCCACGTTTGAGTTGTACGGCGAGGAAGCTCGCAAGCCGGGAACGTTCGCGGCGAATTGTTTGCTCGCCCGACGACTGCTTGAACGAGGTGTCCGCTTCGTGCAGCTTTATCACCGCGGCTGGGATCAACATGGCGGACTGCCGACGAACATCCCCAAGCAATGCCACGATGTCGATCAACCACAAGCCGCGCTGATTCGCGATCTCAAGCAGCGCGGGCTGCTGGAAGACACGCTCATCATCTGGGGCGGTGAGTTCGGTCGCACGGTTTACGGGCAAGGTGGCCTGCAAGCCGATTACGGCCGCGATCATCATGGCCGGTGCTTTTCAATGTGGCTGGCCGGTGGGGGAATCAAGCCCGGCCTCGTTCACGGCGAGACCGACGATTACGGCTACAACATCGTCCGCGACCCGGTCCACGTGCATGACATCAACGCCACGATTCTGCATTGTCTCGGCTTCGACCACGAACGTCTGACGTTCCGCTTCCAAGGTCGCGACTATCGCTTGACCGATGTGCATGGCCAGGTTGTGCAGCAGGTGTTGAAGGCGTGAGACGAATCGGTGAACAGCAGTCGGTTGCCAATGGCCGACGATTTCAGATGACAGATTTGAAATTTGAAATCTACTGACGCTTACGAACTTCAATGTGCCGAGACCAGAGAGCGATCGGCATTGTGTATCACACGACAGAGCAAGCCTTGCCGGCTAAGTGTTGAACAAGAAGTGGCAGATGTCACCGTCTTGCATCAGGTAGGCTTTCCCTTCGACGCGGAGCTTTCCCGCGTGACGGATATCCTTTTCAGTCTTGTAGGTTTCCAGATCGTTGAGCGTATAGACCTCGGCACGGATGAAGCCTTTTTCAAAGTCCGTGTGAATCACTCCTGCGGCTTGCGGAGCCGTCGCTCCGATTGGGATTGTCCAAGCGCGGACTTCCATCTCTCCGGCGGTGAAGTAGCTTTGCAATCCGAGCACTCGATACGCCTCGCGAGCAAGCACCGCCAACGACGGTTCCGCGAGTCCCGACGAGATCAGCATCTCAGCGCGATCCGCTTCATCGAGTTCCGCGATCTCGGCTTCGAGCTTCGCACAGACCGGAACGACGGCAGCTCCGACCTTTGCCGCGAACTCACGCACTTGTTGCACGAGCGGGCTTTTGCCTTCCAAATCGTTCTCATCCACGTTGGCGACGTACAGAATTTTCTTCGCGGTCATCAGGCCGAAACTTGAAACGGCCTTCTTCTCGACCTCGTCAAACTCCAACTTTCGCAGCGGCTGATCGGCGAGCAAATGAGCCAGACATTTCTTGCTGACTTCGACACGCAGCTTCGCGTCCTTGTCACCACCACGAGCCAACTTCTCCGCCTTCGGCAGAGCGTTCTCCAACGTCTGAATGTCGGCCAGCATCAGTTCGATTTCGATGACCTCAATGTCCGAAACCGGATCGACCTTCCCTGTGACGTGAATCACATCGGGGTCTTCAAAGCAGCGGACGACCTGCAAGATCGCGTCCACTTCGCGAATGTGGCTGAGGAACTTATTGCCGAGTCCTTGTCCTTCACTGGCTCCCTTGACGATCCCCGCGATGTCCACCAGCTTGATCGCTGCTGGCACCAGTTTCTTCGGCACGATGAACTGACTGATCCGCCGCAGCCGATCGTCCGGTACACTAACGACCCCTTCGTTGGGCTCGATCGTACAAAACGGATAGTTCGCGCTTTGAGCAGACTTGGAGCTCGTGAGTGCATTAAACAGAGTGCTCTTCCCCACATTGGGCAACCCAACGATTCCTGCTTCCATTGTACCGCGACTACCTTTCAGAAAAATCTTGTCTTGAGATGACCAGACAAAAACCGCCGATCACCGAACCCCCAGTGACTCGGCAATTTTGATCGCAACGCTAAATACCAGACAGCTCGTGCAAAGTCACGCAGCGCGGCATCGGTCGTCTTGAGTGAAGCTCGGCGAGACGCTGTTTGAGTTCAATGATCGGCAACCGTTTTGACCTCATTGGCCCCGTCGCCATTGAAACAGTTCCGATCCCATCTTCATCACGTACAGGATGTCGTGAGCCGCGTCGTACTCAATCCAGGACAAATTCCCGGCACCCTTCATGGCGGCAGGTAAGGCAATCGAAGGTTGCCAAGTCACGCCACCATCTTTGGATTCGCGAAGACCGCTTTGCGTCAGGATGACGAGATGCTGCGCGTCCTTGCCGAACACAGGTCCGCAGAGCCCGTCCTTCACAGCCGAGAGCTTCTTCCACGATTGTCCTTGATCGGTGGAAGCGATCAGGCCATCAGCGACGAGCCAATACAGCGTTCCCGATTTGAAACGCGGCAGCGCACGAGCGTAATCATCACTACAGCGTTGAAACGTCTTGCCCGCATCGGTGCTGCGCAACAAGCCGGGCTTGGTGTTCGTCTGCGACTTCGCTTCGGCCACCACGGCGGTCTGATGGTCGAAGACCCAAGCCGGGCCATAACCTTTGCCGACTTCATCAAAGCTCTTGCCGCCGTCGCGTGAGACGAGCAGCAGATCACCGGACTCATGCTTGAGCGTCAGGACGAAGCGGAGTTCGGGATCGCTCCAATCCACCGCGCACCAATCGACGTGACTCGATTTCGGAGACATCGCCGTGAACGACTCGCCCAAATCCGAACTCACGATCAGCGGCGAGCCATACACCAACGCGGACACGAGTCGCTTATGTCCGATCGGATCGATCATCAAGCAACCGGGCGTCTCGGTACGGCCTTTGAGTTCCGCCGAACCGAGTCGCTGCCAAATCCGGCCCTGATCCCGCGAGCGAAACAAGCCGCGATCGCTGAGATTGATGACGACGTCGCCGCTCGGAGGATGTACGACGACTCCGCACAACCCGCCGAAGCCGGTCTTCTCGGACTTGAGTAAGTCAGTCGTGACCGCGACCCATTCCTGAGCACGAACGGTCGACGACAGGACCAAAGACAGAGCGACCAGAATCACAAAACGAAACGGCATGGTGATGGACTCCAAAGTTATTTCGCTCCCAAGCAAAACACATGACGGGTTCCGACTAAAAACAGCTTGCCGTTCGACACGGCGGGCGAAGCGTGATTCGGGTCTTCGAGGTCATTGATCGAGAGGGGGTTAAACTCGTCCCCCGTTTGGATCACGTAGCTGACTCCGGCGGTGGCAAAGTACAGTCGGCCGGCAGCGTCCGCGATAGGGCTAGCCCAAGTGCTAGTCAGGCGATCGAGGCGTTGGGCATAAACCAACTCGCCGCTGTCGGCCTTCCAGCACTTCAAGATGTTGGGTGTGTGCAAGCGATACACCCGCTGGCCAACAATAATTGGCGAGCCGATGGCTTCGGGAATTTGATTGATTCGCCACTTGATGTGCGTCTTGGTGACGTCACCCGAACCGCTCGGATCAATCGCCACACCGGGGCCGCCGCGGCCGTTGTCGCAATAAAGAATGCCCGCTCCGAATGCCGGTGAGGCCGCTTCACCGCCACCTCGACACCACCACAACGCCTCGCCGCTGCGGGGATCGAGCCCCTGAATTCCACGATCTGCTTCGCCCC
>JAYUFI010000585.1:0-1768 GCA_043738805.1 Planctomycetaceae bacterium
CGCCCGGTTTGGAAAACCGGGCTACCAAATCTGTCGTCACGCCGCATCGCGTCGTTCGCGAATGCTGCTGACGATCCGGGTTGTTGAAACATTCGGGACTTCGCTCAGCGTGCAAACTTCGCCGCCGTAACTTTCCACCAGTTCGCGACCGACGATGATCGCCGTCGTGCCACCTTTGACGAGCACATTCGGTCGTAGTTGTTCGAGCAATTCGAGCGGCGTGTCTGCGTCGAAGACGACCGCGTGATCGACGCATTCGAGCGCGGCCAGCATCATCGCTCGCTGTTCCTGCGAGATGACCGGACGAGTCGGACCTTTCAGACGTCGTACGCTCGCGTCGCTGTTGATCGCCACGATCAAGCAATCGCCAAGCGCCGCCGCTTCTTGCAGGTATTGCACATGCCCAGCGTGAAGTAGATCAAAGCACCCGTTCGTGAAGACGACTTTCTGTCCGAGTTGTTTGCGAGCATCAACCAGCCGCGCGAGTTCATCCGCCGCGCTCATCTTTTCGTGAACCTTGCGAGAACCACCAAGTAGGTCGCCCAAAATCTCTTGTCGAGAAATCGCCACGACACCGATCCGTTCGACTTCCAGCCCGCCCGCGATATTCGCCAGCCGACACAAATCTTGCGGACTCAAGCCATCCGCCAGTCCGACTCCGATCATCGCGAGCACCATGTCTCCCGCGCCGGTGATGTCGTAGACCTCACGCTTACGAGTTGGGAACAACTCCGCTGACCCATCCGACAACGAGAGCGCGATACCGTCTTTATCGAGCGTGACGAACGCGTGTTCGAGCTGCAGCGTCTCAACCAGTTGTCGTCCCGCTGCGAACGCATCATCCGTCGTGCGGACTTCAAGGCCAGTCGCCAGTTTTGTCTCCAATCGATTCGGAGTGATCGCCGTCGCGCCGCAGTAGTCGCTGTAATTCGCCTTCGGACCGGGATCGACGAGGACCGGAATTCCCTTCGACTTCGCCGCATCAATCACTGTTCGCAACACACGCGGCGTGCAAACCCCTTTCGAGTAATCGGAGATCAGCACTGCTTGATGACCGTCCAATTGAGCGACGACTCGATTGATAAATTCTTCCTCCAGTTCGGCTGATAGCGCGTGACGCGATTCGCGATCGACTCGCAAAATCTGGTGCGGATGGCGGCTTTGAGCCTTGCCGATGAATCGAACCTTCACCGTTGTCGGTCGAGATGAATCCGTGAGTACGGTCGAGCAATCAACTCCGGCGTTCGTCAGCGAAGCGTGCAATTCTTCACCGTCACTATCGCGTCCGACAACACCGGCGATCGTGACTCCCGCATCGAGTCCGCGAATCATGTTCGCGACATTCGCCGCTCCGCCGAGCCGCATTTCATCGTACTCTTGCCGCAGCAAAATCACGGGCGCTTCTTGGCTGATCCGTTCGGCATCGCCCCAAACGTAGCGGTCTAAAATCAAATCGCCGATCACGAGCAGTCGGGGATGACCAAGCTGCTGCACGACGTCAATCAAGTGGTACGACATCTCGGTTCGCCATCCTTTGCGAACGATTTTCAACGGTCCATTGTAAGGAGGCTCTGCTCCTTCACCTGTTAAAGGGGGCGGAGTGTCCCGCTCAAGGCAAACTGCGTCAATCCCGGTTCTGAGAACACGTTCTCTCCCGAATGGCGCACCGGCCATTGAAGCCTGAAGCGTCAGCGAAGGTGGGCAATACCTTTTCCTTCACTGGCGCTTCGGGCTTAGATTTGACACTCCGCCTGGCCCGATTCGAGAT
>JAYUFI010000586.1:0-1767 GCA_043738805.1 Planctomycetaceae bacterium
TCTATATGGACGTGGGCGAAGCGATGGGCCAGGCGATGGTGGAACTGCTGAAGGAGACGAAGTAAATGAAGCGCCAAGCCATAGTTCAGGACCTGGCACAGTTCGTGTGGATAAGGCTCGTGAAACACTTTTTCGTATTCTTTGCCTCGTTAAGCATCGCCACAATCGGCACTTTTGCCGCGCAGGAATCGCCTGCGAAGACATCGTCGAATGTCGAGCGGGAAGCTCGTGAGATCCATGTCTCGCCGCAAGGGAACGACAAAAACGATGGGAGTGCAGCGAAGCCGGTGGCGTCGTTGCAGATCGCTCAGTTGCTCGCTCGGACGGCTCGCGGGACGACGGTCGTCATTCACGGTGGCACTTATCGCCTCGAACGCCGGTTGGAGTTCACTCATGCGGATGAAGGGGTCGAGTTCCGCACGGCTCCCGGTGAGAAGGTCGTTGTCACCAGCGACCGGAAGCTCGAGCAGAAGTGGCAACCATTTCGCGATGGCATCTGGCAAGCTGATCTTGGGATGCAGATTTATGTCCATCCGAATCGGGCCAAAGAAGCTCAGGCTCAGTACAAGTTGCAGGTCGACGAACTGTTCGTGAATGGTCAGTTGCAGAGGATGGCTCGCTATCCAAACTTTGATCCGAAGATTCGACCATTCGGTGGTTTCGCGGCGGATGCGATTAGCCGTGAGCGTGCGGCGCGCTGGAGCAATCCTGCCGGTGGTTATTTGCATGCCTTGCATCCGGGCGCGTGGGGCGGAGTCCACTTTGTCATCACGGGCAAAGACAAGAACGGCGATATGCTGACGGAAGGGGGCAGGCAGAACAACCGCGGTTCCGGCATGCACAAGCAGCATCGCTATGTCGAGAACATCTTCGAGGAACTCGATGCACCGGGCGAATGGTTCTATGACGGAACATCGAACACGCTTTACTTCATGCCGCCGGAAGGGCTTGATCTGGTGAACGCTACGGTCGAGTTTCCGCTCTCCAGCCAACTGATTCGGATCGACGGAACTCAGAAGCAGCCGGTGAAGAACGTGACCCTGCGGGGACTGACGTTTCGTCATGCCGCTCGCACCTTCATGCAGACCAAAGAGCCGTTGCTCCGCAGTGACTGGACGATTGCTCGCGAAGGCGCGGTGTTTCTGGAAGGGACCGAAGATTGCAGCCTTGTCGATTGCGAGTTCGATCAAATCGGCGGCAATGCGATCTTCGTCAGTAAGTACAACCGCCGCGTCCGAATCGCGGGTTGCGACATCCGCGATACCGGAGCGAGTGCCGTCGCCTTCGTCGGCGATTCGCTGGCAGTGCGAAGTCCACTCTTTGAATACGGGCAACGACAGAGCCTTGAGAAGATCGATCAAGAACCCGGACCACAGACCGACACCTATCCGGCGGACTGCCTCGTCGAGGACTGTTTGATTCGCGGCATTGGTCTGGTCGAGAAGCAGGCGGCGGGAGTGCAGATCGCGATGTCGTCGGGCATCACCGTGCGGCATTGCTCGATCTACGACGCGTCGCGAGCGGGCATCAACATCGGCGACGGCTGCTGGGGCGGGCATCTCATCGAGCACTGCGACGTCTTCGATACCGTGCAAGAGACCGGCGATCATGGCTCGTTTAACTCATGGGGCCGCGATCGATATTGGGGTTTACAGAACGCCGCGACCGAGTCGCTGCCGGAACTCGCGAAGCTCGACGCCGTGAAGCCAACGGTCCTGCGCCACAATCGTTGGCGCTGCGATCATGGTTGGGATGTGGATCTCGACG
>JAYUFI010000587.1:0-12539 GCA_043738805.1 Planctomycetaceae bacterium
TGCGAGCGAAGTTCATCGTCGAGGGTTTTTTGTCGGGATTACACAAGTCGCCGTTCCAGGGATTTTCGGTTGAGTTCTCCGAACATCGCCGGTACTCGCAAGGAGACGATCCCAAGGACATCGACTGGCTGGTCTATGCGAAGACCGACCGCTACTACGTCAAGAAGTATGAGGCCGAGACCAACATCACCGGCTACCTGCTGATGGACCTCTCCGCCAGCATGGCCTACACGTATCGGCAAGAGTTGACGAAGCTCGACTACTCGATCTGCCTGGCGGCCGCGCTGGCGTATTTGATGATTCATCAGCAAGACCCGGTCGGCCTGATCACGTTCGATGACAAGCTGCGGCACAGCCTGCCCGCTCACAGTAAGCGAACACAGTTGGGCAACATTCTGGCGTTGCTGGCTCAATCGAAACCGGGCGGACAAACGGAGATCGCGACGAACCTCCGCCGAGTTGCCGCGATGATTCGGCAACGCGGCTTGATGATGATCTTCTCCGACCTGCTCGTTGATCCCGAACCGGTCATTACGAGCCTGCAACTACTGCGGCACGGGGGCCACGACGTGATCCTGTTCCACGTGCTCGATGAGGCCGAAGCGACCTTTCCGTTCAATGGGATGGTCGACTTGACCGATCCGGAAAGTGGATCAAATCAACTCGTCGACGCCGACGGCACACGGGCCGACTACCTCGAAGCAGTCAACGAATTGTGCGGCCGATATCGCAAAGAGTGTCTCTCGATGGGAGCCGACTACGTCCGACTCGATACCTCCATGCCGTTCGGCAAAGCGTTGCTCGAATACTTGTCGCAACGGAAGGCGAGGTTCTGAGACGTATTTCAAATCGCACTGAAGTACTGGGTCAGGCAGCAACAACACTGAAACCCGATCGGCCTTCGCCCGGTACGAGTGCCATCACACACCTGACCCTTCATCGTTTGGGAGATGATCCGATGAGCTGGCTCCGACAATTTCCAATCCGACGACGTTTGTGGGCGATCATTGTTACGGCTCTGACGCTGACGAATTTGGGCACACAACCTCGCTTGGTGTCTGCGGCCGACGATCTCGCAGCGACTGTTCCGAGCGGAGCGGTTTTCTTTGCGGAAATCTCCGGGCTGGAGCCGTGGATCGAGAAACTTCAGAACTCGCAAATTGTCGCCAGTCTGCCGGCAAATCCGCAGGTGCAGGCGTTTTATCAAACACCGCAGGGGAAGAAGGCGGACGCCGGGCGCAAGCTAGTTGAGACGCAGCTTGGCATGGATTTGTGGACGCTGGGCAAAACGCTTTTCGGCAACAAAATGGCAGTGGCATTGTATCCGCATGACGGACGCAAGGAACCGGATGCGGTCATCATCGTGCAGGCCAAAGAAGCCGCTTCGCTCAATCGCATTCGCGAGCGGCTTGATCCGCTGTTGGTGTTGATCGGCGATCAGACACAAGCCTCGTCAGGCCCGGCGGGATCTTCGCTGAGAAACTATGACGGCAAGCTGTTCGTGGCGGACAAAGACAACTGGATTGTTCTCACCAGCACGCAGGACTTGATGACGAGCACGGTGTCGATGCTTACTGGTGCGAAGTCCGAAACTCAAAAGTCGCTCAGCCAAGATGCGGCCTTCGTGGCCATGACCAAACAAATGGGTGATCAGCATTTGGCTCGCAGCTACGTGAACTTGGAACTGATTACGAAAGCAATGGGGGGACGGCTCGGTCCGGATAAGCTCGACAATCCGCTGGCGTCGCTAATCGGTGGCGGATTGTATGAACTCGCGAATCGGAGTCCGTTTTTTGGTTCGACGATTGACTTGAACGACGAGCATTTGTTGCTGACGAACGCCGTCGCCGGTAAGCCGGAATCGCTGGGCAAAAAGTACCAACCGCTCTTTGCCGCAGCCGACAAACCGGATGCCACGCGACTGCCGACTGTGCCCAGTTTGATCGGTGGGTTCACGCTGCATCGCGATTTCGCTGGCTGGTACAAGCGTCGCGAGGAACTGCTGCAAGCGAAAGTGCTGCCGGAGTTCGACAAGTTTGAAAGCGGTCTGAGCAACATTCTGCCGAGCCGCGATTTCGGCAGTGATATTCTGCCGACGTTCGGTCACAACCTGACGTTCCTCGCCGCGCCGCAAGACTACAGCCACTTGCAGGGGAAGCCGGGTATGCAGCTTCCCGGTCTCGCGCTGGTCTTTGATTTGGCCAAGCCAGCAGACGGCGAGGAAATCCTCAGCCTCTTTTTTCAAACCATCTCGACGATCACAAATCTCAACGCGGCTCAACAAGGCCGGCAGCCGTGGGTGCTCTCGTCGGAAAGCTACAAGAACGTACAAATCACCTTCGGCAAATACGGACAGAAACCGAAGGGAGATCGTCTGCCAGTGATCTTCAACTTCATGCCGGCGGCGGCTCGCGTGGGCGACAAGTTCGTGATGTCGTCGTCAGTGGATCTCTGCAAACACCTGATTGATGTGTACTCGATACCAGTCACAACAACGGCGACACGTAAACCGACTCGCGATGACTTTCTGTTTGAACTCACCGGCGAATCACTGGCCAACATGCTGGAAGTGAATCGCGGCCTGCTCGAAGCTCGCTCTGTCGCTCAAGAAGGAAAGACGTCCGAACAGGCTCAAGCCGACACGACCACACTGCTGCAATTGGTCCGGGCCGTCCGCACGCTGCGTCTCACCAACGGCGCTGAAGGAGCGGGCTATCAGATTCAATTGGAAGCGCGCTGGAAGTAGACCTGTCACTCAATGCGATATGTTGCTCAAAATGAGCTGTTTTCAACGCAACGGTGCAAAGAACGCCAAGAATTCATTTCTAATGATCGTTGGCCAGCATTTTGGGAAATGGTCATCTTCCTAATTTCTTTGCGTTGAAGGCTCCCCCCCAAACTGCTCAGTTTGAATGTGTAATCCCTTCGACGGCCGGTCAGTTCTCGTGGCGTGAGGTCTATTCACGGTCTCGTTAAAGCCTGACGCGCCAGCGAGGTCGCTTGTCGCAATATCTCTTCGCAGGGGCGTTATGCGACAATGGTACGCGCTCTCATGGAATCTCCTCGAAGAAGCCAAGGCGCGAGTTGAGTGGCTGTCGCAATCAGAGCCGACATGGGTTCATTCCGTCGCGACGAGGCTGTCAGTCCCGTCCTCGCTTTGCACGGCTTCTGCCAAGTTGACAGGGCTCGCCGTTACGGTGGTGACTGACGGCAGTTTCAAAAACTCTGACAGCATCAGCTCTTACGGCAACGAACGATGGCGGGCACGGAGATTGCTTCCTGGCCGCGACCACTCGCAATGAATTGTCTGCCTGCCGAGTGTCTGAGGACGTTGTCGTTCTTGGGGCAACCATTTGGTGGGCTCTTCGGCCAGAACGCCCGAGTCTTTCGATCGAGGGAGAAGCTGTGGCAAAGATGTTGGTTTTTGATGATGAAGCTCGTAAGAGTCTTCTGGATGGTGCTTCCAAGTTGTCTCGTGCTGTCGCCAGCACGTTGGGGCCTCGCGGTCGCAACGCGGTGCTCGACAAGGGGTGGGGAGCTCCGAAGGTCACGAAGGACGGTGTCACCGTCGCTGAGGACATTGAGCTCGGATGCCCGTTCGAGAACATGGGAGCTCAGTTGATCAAGGAGGTTGCTTCGAAGACCAACGCCGTTGCTGGCGATGGAACGACGACCGCAACCGTGCTCGCTGAAGCGATCTATCGCGAAGGCATCAAGTTCATCGCGTCGGGCGCTGACCCGATGTCGCTGGGCCGCGGCGTGAATGCCGCCGTTGAAGCGGTGGTAGAGCAGCTCAAGAAGCTCGCCAAGCCGATCAACGAGAAGAACAAAAAAGAACTCGAAACCGTCGCGTCGATCGCTGGCAACAACGATATGACGATCGGCTCCAAGCTGGCGGAAGCCTTCTTGAAAGTCGGCAAGGACGGCGTGATCACGATCGAAGAAGGTCGCCAAGTGGAGACCGAGATCGACCTCGTCGAAGGGATGCAGTTCGAGCGAGGTTATCTCTCGCCGCACTTCGTGACCGACGAAGACGCTCAAGAAGTCGTGCTGGAAAACTGCCGCATCCTGATCTACGAAGAGAAGATCACTGCGGCTCGCGATCTGGTGCCGCTGCTGGAAAAGACGTCCAAGGCTGGCGTCCCACTGCTGATCATCGCCGAAGACCTCGAAGGGGAAGCGCTGGCGACTCTGGTCGTCAACAAAATGCGTGGCATCCTCAAGGTCGCGGCCGTGAAGGCTCCAGGTTACGGCGATCGTCGCAAGGCGATGCTCGAAGACCTCGCGGTCCTGACCGGCGGCAAGGCGATCTTCAAAGACCTGGGGATCAAGCTCGAAGCTGTCGAGCTGTCCGACCTCGGTGTCGCCAAGAAGATCATCATCGACGCCGAGAACACGACTGTGGTTCAAGGTGCTGGCAAGAAGGACGCGATCCACGGCCGCTGTGCCCAGATTCGTGCTGAAGTCGAAAAGACCGAGAGCGAATACGACCGCGAGAAGCTGCAAGAGCGGCTCGCCAAGTTGGCCGGTGGTGTGGCTCAGATCAACGTCGGAGCTGCAACTGAAACCGCGATGAAGGAACGCAAGGACTTGTTCGTCGACGCCCTGTCGGCGACTCGTGCAGCCATCGAAGAGGGAATCGTCCCCGGCGGTGGAGTGGCGTTGCTGCGAGCGGAGTCCGCTTTGGACAAGCTCAAGCTCGGTGGCGATGAGCAGCATGGTGTGTCGCTCGTGAAGAACGTGCTCGACATGCCGTTGCGAATGATTGCCGAGAACGCGGGTCTTGACGGAGCGATGGTGGCCAATCGCGTTCGCAAGTCGAACGATGCGAACTACGGCTACGACGCTTTGAATGAGCGATATGGCGACATGTTTGATTTTGGTGTCGTCGATCCGGTGAAGGTCGTTCGCTGTGCTCTGCAAAACGCGGCCAGCGTGGCCAATCTGCTGCTGACCACCGAGTGCATCGTGGTCAACGAGCCCAAGAAGGAAGGTGGAGATAGCCATCACGACGACCACCACGACATGGGTGGTATGGGCGGCGGAATGGGAGGCATGGGCGGCGGCATGGGTGGCATGGGAATGCCCGGCATGATGTAGTCGATCGCAATGCGTGTTTCTGAAATCTCAAATTTGAAATTCCCTGATAGGAGTTCGCAGCATGAAATTGAATCCTCTAGATGATCGAGTCGTCGTCGAACCGCTGAGTGCCGAGCAGACAACCGCTGGAGGCATCGTGCTTCCGGACAGTGCCAAAGAGAAACCGCAACGCGGTCGCGTGATTGCGATCGGCCCAGGCCGGTTGCTCGAAAGCGGCGAACGTTGCCCGGTCGCGTTAGTGATCGGTGACGAAGTGCTCTTCGCCAAGTACGGCGGCACCGACATCGAGATCGAGAAAAAGAAGGAAGTCAAGATCCTCCGCGAGAGTGATATTCTCGCGAAGGTTGTGTAGTTTTTGATCGCGGCTTCGGCCAATGGGATTGATGGGACGAATGCGACTGATGAAGTCCCATTTGTCCTATCAGTCTCATAAATCCCATTCAAAATTATTTCAAAGCGGTGTCGAGCCGCCGCACTCCAAAGAAATTCAAGGAGCCTTCCGTGGCTAAGCAACTTCTGTTCGATGACCGAGCGCGGCTGAAATTGCAGCGCGGTGTGAAGCAGTTGGCCGATGTGGTCGCGGTCACGATGGGGCCGACCGGCCGAAACGTGATCATCGACAAGAGTTTTGGAAACCCAGTCGTCACCAAAGACGGTGTGACGGTTTCCAAGGAAGTCGAACTCGAAGACCCGTATGAAAACATGGGTGCGAAGCTGGTCAACGAAGTGGCCACCAAGACCAGCGACGTGGCCGGTGACGGCACCACGACCGCGACGGTTTTGGCGCGAGCCATCTACGACGAAGGGCTCCGCTCTGTCTCGATGGGTGCCAACCCGATGGTCGTGCGACGCGGCATTGAAAAGGCTGTCGAGGCAGCGATTACGCACCTCAAGTCGCTGGTCAAGCCGGTGACGAGCAAGGCTGAGATTGCCCAAGTCGGATCGATCTCCGCTAACAACGACAAAGCGATTGGCGACCTGATTGCCGACGCGATGGAGAAGGTTGGCCGCGATGGTGTCATCACCGTCGAGGAAGGCAAGGGGAATGACACCACGTTGTCGCTCGCCGAAGGAATGCAGTTCGACAAGGGCTACATCAGCCCGTACTTCGTCACCAGCCCGACCGACATGAAGGTCGTTCTGGAAGACTGCTTCATCCTGATGTTTGAAAAGAAGATCTCCAGCCTGCGCGACATGTTGCCGGTGTTGGAGAAGGTTGCGACGTCGGGCAAGCCGCTGTTGATCGTCGCTGAAGACGTCGATGGTGAAGCGTTGACCGCTCTGGTCGTCAACAAGCTGCGAGGCGTGTTGCAAGTCGCTGCCGTGAAGGCTCCTGGCTTCGGCGATCGTCGCAAGACGATGCTTGGCGACATGGCCATTCAGACCGGCGGCCAACTGATTTCCGAAGACCTCGGCATCACCTTGGAAAGCGTTGAGTTGAAGCAGCTCGGCCGAGCCAAGAAGGTCGAGATCACCAAAGACAACTGCACGATCATTGATGGTGCTGGCGATCAGAAGCAGATCAAGGCTCGCGTCGATCAAATCCGCACGCAGATCGAAGGAACGAAGAGCGAGTACGATCGCGAGAAATTCCAAGAACGGCTGGCCAAGATGACCGGCGGTGTGGCGATTATCTCGGTGGGTGCTGCGACTGAATCCGAAATGAAGCAAACCAAAGCCCGCATGGAAGACGCACTCCATGCGACGCGAGCCTCCGTCGAAGAGGGCATCCTCCCCGGCGGTGGCGTGGCACTACTCCGTTGCATCGAGCCGATCCGCAAGGTGAAGGCCAAGGGCGACGAGCAAATCGGCATCGAGATCGTCTGCCGAGCCTTGGAAGCTCCGATCCGTCAGATCGTCCAGAACTGCGGCGTCGATGGCTCGGTGGTCGCTGACGAAGTTCTGCAGAAGGAGACGAACATCGGCTACAACGCCAACAACGGCGAGTACGTCGACATGTTCAAAGCGGGCATCATCGACCCGGCGAAGGTGGTCATCAGCGCGTTGTCCAACGCCGCCTCGATCGCCGCCCTGATGCTGACGACCCAAGTCTGCGTCACCCGCACCGACGACCTCGAAGGCGGCAAGAAAGCCAAGGTCGAAGGCTCGGTGAGATAACCCGTAGCTCCCGTGAGGCACGCGGCTCGCGTGCCTTGCAATTCAGTTTGAATCGCAGCGAGCCACCCAATTTGGGTGGCTCGTTTCGTAATTGAGTCTGATCGCACAAAAGCGAGTGAGGTCGTTGGTTCATGCCACGAAGCCTGTCAGTCATGGAATTGCTGGCTTTGCCACAAGTGATTGTCGGCTTTCGACAGGCGTACGAGGAAAGCGACGTGGGCGGCTCGCAACCAATCGAGCAAGGCGGTTTTCTGTTGTGTGATTCGGATTCCGGGGAAGTCGTCGTCAAACGATTGCCATCCTCTGAGCGAGATTCGCTGGGTTATCCACTCTGCTCGGATGGCAAATACCAAGGCCAAGAAATCGTCGGCAGCTTTCACACGCATCCCAACACCGGCCAAGAATGGCGGCAGGAGCCAAGCCCGCAGGATATTCGACTCTCAAAAGACTTCCCGGAAACGATGGGACCGCATCAATTCGTGATCAGCCGTGATACGATCTATCACATCGACAACAATGGCATCGTCATCGCCATTGGGCGTACTGCCAATGTCCTGAATTTGGCGTTCAAGGAGACGAAAACATGAGCGTCGCGACAGCTTCCGACTTCGACACTCAGCTCGTGCGAGGCATTCAAGCCGCGTTGCGCCAAGCTCGCGGCTTGGGTTATCACGTCGAGACGATGGACATCACGGCCTCCGTGTCCGACGGAGTCTGCCACATTCACTTTTCCCCAATTCCCGCCCCCGGCACGATTCAAGCGGGGGGCGATCTGACGGTTTCCGTCAACTCAGACACCGACGAAATCATCGGCTACGAGCGAGGCCAATAAGTTGGCACGTGGCTCGCGTGCCTTTCAATTCAGTTTGAATCGCAGCGAGCCACCCAATTTGGGTGGCTCGTTCCGTATCTAGCAAGGTGAGGTTTGGAATGACGCTTAACGAAATCCTGCGGATTGTCGAATCGAGTGATCTCGCAGATTGGGCCACAATCGAGCAGAAGATCGTTGATCATTGGAGCGGCAGCGAACCCATCGAGCATTCGAAGATTTTGATCAACCGCTCTGATATTGATATCTCAATTGCTTTTGGCGCTGTGATTGATCTTTCGTATTCGGCACCATTTCTGGAGAAATTCATCCACGGCGATGGACACGCCAAGCGGGTCGCTGTTGTCTTGCGGTATCGCGGTAACGTCGTCCAACGATGGTCAGCGCTTTTGATCGACGGTGCGCGGAATCTATTACTTGAACCGAAACTCATCACCACGGATGGGCCTGGGCGACCAGTCATCCGGAAAGCGGATCTTCCAATCGCTCGCCTCATTTTCGGATCCTACAATGGTGCCGGTTATCAATTACTCGAAGATGCGCTTCGCGACGCTCAGATCGAGATCGTCGATCACGTGAAATAGTTGCTGAAGAGCAGCGGCCCCGAGAAGTCCGTGATCTTGAGAAGTCACTGAGCCGCATCGTTAGAAATTCCTTACGAAAGGTCTGCCATGGCAAGCTCACGGGTCGAAGAACTTCTTGAACACATCGCGTCGCAGAATTCCGAAATTATCGACCGCCTGAATGACCTAATCGTGCATGCCCAAGACATTCGTGACGAACTCAATGCGACTGACTTGTCGGTAACGAACTCATTTGCAAAGACGGTAAGTGAAAGATTGATCGATATTCAATCAGTGCTGGAAAATCGACCGTAATCGCGCACGGCTGCCAGTGGCTGCACTCAGAACTAGGAATCGAGGTACGCGCATGAGCCATCAACTGCGTGGAATTGTCTTCGAGTCAACAGGCCGAAAAGTGTTCTTCTGCTCGGATCATTGCCACATGGAATACATAGACAAACTGATTCATCGCACCTCTGTGCCCCGGACGGCAGAGGAGCCGCAGCCATATTTTCCAGAGGCAGCCGACATAAAATCCGGTTCGAAATGCGGACACTGTCGCTGCTCGCTAAAAGCGGTCCTGGGTTGATTCGTGGGTGGCACAGCTTGCTTCAAGCTATGTGCGCAGCATTAGAAAGTCAGAGTTGGCGCTCAATCAACAAACCCGCTTCAACTTTGGGATCAGCGTTCACTCCGGGATTCTTGTGCCTGCGGCACCCAGCTTCTGCGAAGCTGGGCCACCCGCCGGTGCGGAGAAGGGCGTTTTAAGAACTGAGAAGTTCGCTATTCCAATTGATGAGAGGGCTGCGTCGAGCCGCAGCACTCCAGAGTGTGTGCCGCATCGGAAACCTAAGTTCGAGGTCAAACCAGAAATCAAACCCTCAGCGAGTCATCCGCCTGGATCGCGAGTTTCCTGTGCCTGCGGCACCCAGGTTCTCCGAACCTGGGCCACCCGGCCAATGACACCAACCCCACCGAGCTCGCCTCGGTGGAAACGGGCCTTTGCACTACGAGCGAATTCACTCGACTCGAAACTGGGTGTAGTGCAGAAGCCCGATACCACTGAGACAAGCTCAGTGGGGTTTGTGCGTAGGATGGCCGCCCTCGGCCGTCCTGATTTGTGGACGAACCATGTGAACCACAGGACGGCCGAGGGCGGCCATCCTACACACGCCTGAAGATCGAAATTGACGTCGCTTGCCGATCCAGCTAGCTATGCTGGTCGTCGAGACATACCCGTTTTTGCAGGAGTCGTTGCCATGCAAGCCATTCGAGTCCGCCAGCGATTGAATTCCGAGACGCTCACGTTGCCTCAATTGCGACCGTTCGTTGGCCGAGACGTTGAGATTGTGGTTTCCGATGTGACGCCGACGGAAGAGGCAACGGCACAGCCACGATCGCAGAAGTTTCCGCTCGAAGGTTCCGTATTGTGGGACGATGATCCGTGCGGACCTGCGGTTCCCGCAGAGGAATGGGAGGCGAATCAGTGATCCTCTTGGACACACAAATGTGGCTGTGGTGGGTCATCAACTCGCCGAGTTTAAAGCCACGTGACTGTGAGTTGATCGAAACTCACATCTCCGATGGCTTATCCCGGAATTCAACTGTTGCCACTGACTTTGAACATTCTTATTGAAGCAACTCGCCTACCCGGCGGCTTCCGTAGCGATCCCGGTGATGAGAAATTGTTGAACTACGAACACGTCAGTAAACTCGCCTAACAGACCCTTTCCGACTTTCGACATTCGGAATTCTTCACACTCCAACAACTATGGCCACGATGGCATCAAAACGCTGTTACTACGAAGTGCTGACGGTTACTAAAACCGCCGGCGATGATGAAATCAAAAAGGCGTACAAGAAGCTGGCCTTGGCGAATCACCCCGATCGCAATCAGGGCGATCCAGCGGCGATTGACCGCTTCAAGGAAGCCGCAGAGGCGTTTGAAGTGCTCAGCGATTCGGACAAGCGATCGCGCTATGACCGCTTCGGCCACGAAGGTGTTTCGGGACGCGGACACGCAGGCGGCGGATTCCAAGATGTCGGTGATATCTTCGAGATGTTCGGCGACCTCTTTGAAGGATTCGGTTTCGGCGGCGGCCGTCGTCGTGGCGGCGGGGGAGGGCGGCGAGCAACTCAAGGGGACAGCCTCAAGACGGAGTTGACGATCGACCTGCTTGAAGCGGCGAAGGGTTGTACTCAGCCGGTCGAGATCAAACGCCGAGAGCTTTGCGGCACTTGCAAAGGCTCCGGAGCGAAGGCCGGTTCCACGGCGGCCACTTGCGACTATTGCAAAGGGCACGGCCAGGTCGTGCAGTCGCAAGGCTTTTTCCGCGTCCAAACGACCTGCCCCGCTTGCCGCGGTGAAGGGAAGATCGTCCGCGACAAATGCGGCGATTGCGGCGGCTCCGGACGTAACACCGAGAAGGTGCGACTGGAAGTTCGCGTTCCGCCTGGTCTCGATAACGGCATGCAACTCTGTCTGCGCGGCGAAGGGGAACCGGGACTCAACGGTGGCCCGCGCGGTGATCTGTATGTCGAGATCAATGTCAAAGAGCATCACCTCTTTGAACGCGACGAGCAAAACTTGATCTGCCATGTGCCGATCACCTACTCGCAAGCGGTGCTCGGAGCGGAGGTCGAAGTCCCGACGCTCGATGGCAAGCAGATGCAAGACATTCCTGCCGGAACACAATCGGGCGAAGTCTTTCGTATCCGTGGCGGTGGTATGCCCGACCCACGCGGCGGTCGAACCGGCGACTTGCTCGTCGAGGTTCACATCGAAGTCCCCAAGAAAGTGTCCGACGAACAGCGCGAGGTGTTGCTGAAGCTGGCCGAAATCGAAAAGGCCAACGTCAGCCATCATCGCTCAACGTTCTTCGACAAACTCAAAGACTGGTTCACCGGAGAAACCAGTAGCTAGCGAACGGGGCGGCGTCAGCCCACTGGTCTTTCGTTGAATGCAACAGTGGGCTGACGCCGCCCTGTTCGCCGGAATGTCTCACGGATGGCCGTGAGATGAATCATGTTCCTCACTCCTTTTCTTCTCACAGACTCACGACCATGACCGACGAAACACCCACCACCACCAAGACCGAGGCCAATGTGCCTGATTACACACCAACTCCAGATACCGAAGTCGAAGCGCCGATTGGCGAGTCGCTCGACTGTTCTTTGCTCGCGTTGCAGGCCGAGCGAGACCAACTCTTCGAGACGTTGGCTCGTTCGCAAGCGGAGTTCGACAACATCCGCAAACGCCAACAACGCGAAGCCGAACAAGAAGCACGCTATCGAGCGATGCCGATCATCCGCGATCTCCTACCGGGGCTCGACAATATGCGGCGTTCGCTCGAAGCGGCGAACAAAGGTGGCAAGCTTGAAGAACTGACGAAGGGTGTCGAGATGACGCTCAAGCAGTTCGAGGAATTGCTGGCTCGCTACAACGCGGTCCCGATTCCCGGAGCGGGCACGCCGTTCGATCCGAATCTGCATCAAGCGATCTCGCAGGCTCCGTCCGCCGAACATCCGCCGATGACCGTGCTGATGGAAGTCGAACGAGGCTACGTGATGCACGATCGCGTCGTGCGACCGAGTAAAGTCATCGTCTCCGTTGTGCCGCCTTCGTAGCCATCACGCTGTGAGTCTGTGGCTTTTTTGTGGAGCACGATTTCATCGTGCTCGTTTTCGGGCACGTTGAAAACGTGCCCCACGTTTTGGAACCAACTATGCCGACCTACGACTACAAGTGCGCCGCCTGCGATCATGCGTGGGAGCTGTTCCAATCGATCAAGGCCGAGCCGGAGAAGAAGTGTCCGGCGTGTGGCAAGAAAAAGGCAAAACGCCTCATTGGCACCGGAGCCGGTCTGATCTTCAAAGGATCGGGGTTCTATATCACCGACTACCGCAGTAAGTCCTACTCGGATGCCGCG
>JAYUFI010000588.1:0-1765 GCA_043738805.1 Planctomycetaceae bacterium
GCAAGAGCCATGAAGAGTTGATCGACGTCGTGCAGCGCGACATGCCGAACTTCTTCATCGAAGCGGTGCGAGTGGCTGACGCGAAAGTTCATGAAGAGGTTCGCGAGATTGTCGTCCCGCCAGAGAAGCGAGTGCTCAACGTCAGCGTGTTGCCGAGCCAAGACGAATACAAACCTGGTTCCCCCGCGAAGGTGCAAGTGAAGCTGACCGACTCGAACGGCAAGCCGTTTGTTGGTTCGACGGTGCTGAGCGTTTACGACAAGTCGATCGAGTACATCTCCGGCGGCTCGAACGTGCCGGAGATCAAAGAGTTCTTCTGGAAGTGGCGGCGTCATCATCAACCGCAAACGGAACACAGCCTCGAACGGCAGTCGTGCAACTTGGTAAAGAACAACGAAATCGGCATGGGCAACCTTGGCGTCTTCGGCAGTGAGGTCGTCGAAGATTTTAGCGGAATGATGAGGCAAACGATGACACGCATGAGCCGCTCAGGTGACCCAAGAATGATGGGACTCGGAGGCATGGGAGGTGGCTTCGGTGGCAGTGCTCCGAGAGGCGCGATGTTGTCCAAAAGCAAGATGGCGACGGCGGACTCATCTGCGATGGAATTCGGTGCGTTTTCCGGAAAGCCAATGGCCGCCGCTGCGTTTGATGCGAATAAGAAAGCCGACGACGGCGCACTCGGTGACAATGACGGCCCGCTGCCGAACGCCGTGCAGCCCACCGTTCGCAGCAACTTCGCTGACACCGCGTTCTGGACTTCCGGAGTCACGACCAGCAAAGAAGGAATCGCCGAGATCGCACTGACGATGCCCGAGCAACTCACCGGCTGGAAAGTGAAGTGCTGGGCCATGGGACTCGGCACGCGCGTCGGTCAAGGCGAAGCGGAGATCACGACCAAAAAGAATCTGCTCGTCCGCCTGCAAGCCCCGCGATTCTTCGTGCAGAAGGACGAGGTCGTGTTGTCGGCGGTTGTGCATAACTATCTGAAGATCGACAAAGAGGTCGAGGCGGTGCTTGAAATCGACGAGCGGCTGATGCGGCTCGTGGGCGATGCGGCTCGCGTCGCTGAGACGGATGCGAGACGCATCCGCCACGCCAAACGCATCACCGTCAAAGCAGGTGGCGAACAGCGAGTCAATTGGCGAGTCGCCGTCATCGACGAGGGCGAAGCAGTCGTCCGCATGAGCGCGTTGTCTGATGAAGAATCCGATTCGATGCAGATGAAATTCCCGGCGTTCGTTCACGGGATGCTCAAGACCGAAAGTTGGTCCGGCGTCATTCGTCCCGACAAAGACTCCGGCAAGATCACGATCAATGTCCCGAAGGATCGTCGAGCAAATCAATCGCGGCTCGAAGTCCGTTACTCGCCGACGCTGGCGGGTTCGATGGTTGATGCGCTGCCGTATCTCGTCGATTACCCGTATGGCTGCACCGAGCAAACTCTGAATCGCTTTCTGCCGACCGTCGTCACGCAACGCATCCTGCGGAACATGGGTCTCGACCTGAAGACCATCAAAGAAAAGCGAACGAACTTGAACGCTCAAGAGATCGGCAACGATGTCGAACGAGCGAAGCAATGGCAGAAACTTCCGCCCGAACGAAATCCCGTCTTCGACGAGGCCGAAGTCACCACAATGGTGAGGAGCGGACTCGATCGACTGACTCAGATGCAATGCAGCGACGGCGGCTGGGGCTGGTTCAGCGGTTGGGGCGAGCACTCGTATCCGCACACAACGGCCGTCGTCGTTCACGGAATGCAGAT
>JAYUFI010000589.1:0-4717 GCA_043738805.1 Planctomycetaceae bacterium
CGTTTGACGGATCGCTCAACAGAATTCACCGAATTCCTGCTCGTCGGCCCGCGATCGACGGCAGTGCTCGAACAACTCAACGTTCCCGTCAGTCAATTGCCGTTGAACGGGCACGTCCAGCACGACGCAGCGAATTTACCACTCCGTTCGGTGCGACGAGTCGATTGGTTTGAGACACCGACATGGTTGTTATCCGTCTCACGTGACAACGCGGAGTCTGTGTGGCATCGACTAGCTCAAGCGGGGGCGAATCCTGCGGGACCAGAAACGTTTCATGCACTTCGCATCGCCGCCGGATTCCCGTTGTTCGGGCTCGACATCACGGAAGACCAACTCGTTCAAGAAGTGGGTCGCACCTCGCGAGCGATCTCGTTCACGAAGGGCTGTTACTTGGGCCAAGAGCCGATCGCGCGTATCGACTCAATGGGTCACGTCAACCGCGAGCTCTGTCGGCTGATGATTTCCACAAACACTGGTCCTTTGCCGCAACCAGGAACGACGATTTTTGAAACACACGCGGCGGATGCGAAACCGATCGGGCAAATCACCTCGTCTGCTTGGAGCCTGCAAGCGCACGTAGCGGATCACCCGATTGCACTCGCGTATTTGCGAAGTCGATTCCTCGCAGCAGGGTCGAAAGTCGTCGTCGGTGAGCTTGATGCAATCGTTCAGTAACTCGCGACGTCTTTGACGTAGCACCTGTGGATTTCTCGACAACTTTGTCACATTAAAGTCTGAAGCGCAAGCGAAGGACTTTTGGCGATTTCCCTTCGCTTGCGCTTCAGCGCTTCAATGCAATCCAGGTTAATACGCGTTCTCTTCTTCCGTTCCTTCGTCGAAGGAACGGAAGCTCGACTTCGCCACTTGCCGGACTTTGCGTTCGGTGACTTCTTGAGTCAGCTTGGCGATCGCTTCATCGACTTTCATCTTTTGACGCTCGTTGTCACCGAGCAGCCGATCGCGGACATCGACGGCGTCTTCAGTCGCTTCCTTTTCGCCGACCACGAACATGTACGGGATCAGTTGAAGCTGTGCCTCGCGGACCTTTGCGCTGATACGGTTGCTGGCGTAGTCCGTCGTGACTCGGAACCCGGCGGCACGCAGGCGAGATTCGATCTGTTTTGCGTAATCAAACGCCTTCTCGCTGATCGGCAAGACGCGGACTTGTTCGGGAGCGAGCCAGAGCGGGAAGGCTCCGGCGAAGTGTTCGATCAACACACCGGTGAAGCGTTCCATCGAACCGAACGGGGCGCGGTGGATCATCACGGGGCGGTGAGATTTGTTGTCAGCGCCGATGTATTCCAGCTTGAACCGCTCTGGCAGATTGAAGTCGAGTTGTACGGTGCCGAGTTGCCATTCGCGGCCGATGCAGTCGCGGACCATGAAGTCGGTCTTCGGGCCGTAAAACGCCGCTTCGCCTTCGCAAGCGGTGAAGGTCAGCCCCATCTCGGTGAGCACTCGTCGCAGAGTCTCTTCGGCACGATCCCAGTTCTCATCGCTGCCGACGTACTTCGATTTGTTCTTCGAGTCCCGCAGCGACAACTGCACGCGGTAGTTGTCGAGTCCCACGCTTTGCAGCACGAACTTGACCAACTCCAGAGTTGACTTGAACTCTTCTTCGACTTGGTCCGGAGTGCAAAACAAGTGCGCGTCGTCTTGGGTGAGACCGCGGACGCGCAACATCCCGTTGAGTTCGCCCGTCTTCTCGTGACGATAGACCGTGCCGAATTCAGCGAGCCGTACCGGCAGGTCGCGGTAGCTGCGTTGTTGGCTCGCGTACATCTGCACGTGATGCGGACAGTTCATCGGCTTGAGCAGATAACGTTCTTGGCTCTTCTCCCAAGTGCGGAGAAGTTCGATCTTCGCTTCGACCGCGCCGCTGATTGGGTAATTGTTGAGGCCCGCTCCCATGACGCGCGCTGATTCGAGCAGTTTCTGCTCATCGTCGATCGAGAAGACCAGTGTTCCGGCAGCGTGATCGCGGAGCTTGCGAATCCAGAAATCGACGAGTGCTCCGGCATCGTGGCCGAAGATCGGAGAGAACTGTGACTCGCGGTAATACGGGAAGTGGCCGCTGGTCTCGTACATTTCGACGCGACCGATGTGCGGCGAATAAACCGGCGTGTAACCGCGCTTCAGCAGTTCCTTCTTGATGAAGTCTTCGAGCGTCGCGCGGATGGTCGCTCCCTTCGGCAGCCACAAACAAAGCCCCGGCCCGACCTCTTGCGAGATCGCGAACAATCCCAGTTGCTTGCCGAGCACGCGGTGATCGCGCTTCTTCGCTTCGTCAACTTGCTTGATGTACTCGTCGAGATCTTTCTGGCTGAACACGCGGTGCCGTACAGCCGCTGAAGCTGCTTGTTGTTCGCGTCCCCCTTCCAATACGACCCGGCGATCGAAATCAACTTGATCGCCGTGACTCGCCCGGCATCCGGCACGTGCGGCCCGCGGCAGAGATCGACGAACTCCCCTTGCCGATAAAAGCTCAGCGACTCGTGATTGGCGAGCCCCGTTTGAATGTGCTCGACCTTCAGCTTCTGATTCAGGTCGCCGCAAAACTTGACCGCCTCTTCGCGAGTGGCGTTGAACCGCTCGAACGGCTCGGCTTCGGCGATGATTTTTTTCATCTCCTCTTCGATGCGCGGGAAGTCGTCTTCGCTGATCTTCGTGTCGAGATCGAAGTCGTAATAAAACCCGTGTCCGGTGGTCGGGCCGAATGCGAGGCCGACTCCCGGATAGAGCCGCATGACCGCTCGCGCCATGATGTGGGCGGCTGAGTGCCGCATGACGGCGAGCGCTTTGGGGTCTTTGTTGGTGATCAGCTTGAGCGCGATGGGGGTGTTGAGTGGCAAGCTGGAAGCTTGCACTACGGTTTCGGCGATGGGACGCATGGCATCGACGACCGTGCCATTCACTTCCGCCGCGAGCGTTGCATTCGCGAGTCGTTCGCCAATTGTCTTGGCCACGTCGATCGCGGAATAGGTTTCGGGATACTCCTTCACACTGCCGTCGGGAAGCTGAATCTGAAGCATGGGACTCTTTGAATTCTGTGTTTGAATTTCGCTGACCGAGGCCGCCGGTACAAAGGGCGAACCGCCTTGATGAGCGGGCGAGAGTTGTACTCGCTGCATCAAAAGTGGGCGAGAGGCAACCACAGGTGAGCCGGGTGGCGTCATCCCCCGGACGATGAGAAAGACGTCCGGGGACTAACGCCGCCAGGCTCACCATTTTGAAGTTAATTCGCTTCGCCGTCGCTCCAGGCACGCACTTCGCCGTCTTCTTCGATCTCGACATGGACCGTCTGCGGATGACAGCAGACCGGGCAATCCTCGACGAACTCTTGGGACTCACCGGCAGACAGATCGACCGGTATCACAATCTCTTCACCGCAGATGTCGCAGACGTACGACGTATCGGCGGTCACATCACGTCGTTTGCGGCGGCGCTTCATGAGTGAGTCGCTTCCGAATAGAACTCGATCGTCCGTCTCATTCCGTCGGCTACGGAAGTTGCTCGCCAGTCCGGAAGGATGTCGGTGATGACGTGTTCGCGGCGCGAGTCGTTGCGCGGCAAGGTCGGACCGTCAATGGTGATCTTTGCTGCCGCACCAGGAATGACCGCATCAATGGCTGCGACCAATTGCTCGACTGTTGCTGGCTCGCTGGGGAGGTCGACGACGTGAGCACCGCGAGGGGTTTCCAGTGCCGTTCGCACGAAGGCGTCAGCGACATCTTCCACGAAGTCGTAGCCGACGACGCCTCGATAGTTGATGTGAAATGGCTCACCTCTGGCCGCCGCGCGAGCCGCCAGCGACGGCCCAGCGGTCATTCCTTGATCTCGTTCTGGTCCGTAAACAACGTGCGGGCGAATTCCGACGGACGGCAACTCCGAATGCAACCAGTATTGCTCAGCGATCAATTCGACCGCCTTCTTGAACGTGCCATAAAAACTGGGCGAGCGATTTTCGACAACCGCTGCCGACGCGGGATCGCTATCCGGTTCCGGTCCGAAGACCGCCATTGAACTAGCATACGACAAGCCGCGCACACGCGACCGCTTCGCTTGCTCAAACAACGCCACGCTACCGAGCACATTCACTTCGCAACCGGCGAACGGATCGTCGTGACAATTCGGAGTCAGCAATGCCGCCAAATGAATGACATGCGTGATCCCGTGCTCGTCAAAGAGACGTGCCAACAACGCGCGATCGAGCAAGCCCCCCTTCACAAACGAAATCTCAGCAGCTCGTGCCCCCAACAACCGCTGCCAGCGAGCCGGATTCTCATGAGCATCAAACGCCACCGTGCGAATGCCACGAGCCAACAAAGCCCGCAACACCCACGTCCCAATAAACCCGCTCCCGCCAGTGACCAGAACCGTTTCGCTCACGCGTTGTCCTTCTCAATCGAATATTTCTTCAACGGCAGTCGTGAAGTTCTTCTCGCAAATATCGTTGACCACCAGAGCTGACCGGATGATTGCGACAAAGCTCTTCGAATCGCGTCATAGCCTGCTGCCAATTTGTCGTCTCGGCTGCCATTGGCTCAATGAGTACGGTGACGCGGCTACGGTCAGGCAGATTGATTGGATCATCCAGCTTGATTTCACCGGCAAGGACCATCGCAGTGCGCCTCGAAATCATCGCTGCTCCAAAGATTGTGGCCATGAATGATTGATTAGATCATGGAAAACCCGAGTGCTTTGTTTTGCTTGATGG
>JAYUFI010000590.1:0-1763 GCA_043738805.1 Planctomycetaceae bacterium
GTCGAGGTTCTGGAACACGCTTGCCAGGCAACCGCCGTAAAACTCGAACTCGATGGCGACGGCCTCAAGAGTGTGGGCTACACGAAGAACATGCCGGTGACGATCGACACCGACAACGTCACGCTGCGAGACGCGTTGACGCAGGTGCTCAAGCCCTACGAAAAACTCTCCTTCACGCTCGACAAGAACCAACTGTTTGTCAGCACTCGCCAACAAGTCGAAGCCCGCGAGAAGCAGGCCGCAGAGCCGAAGCCGCCAACCGATGACAAGAAGGCGGCGGCCACTTCGCTGCCGAAAGGACTGGAATTCCTGAAGCCGTACCCGAAGCTGCATGGCTTGTCGCTTGACATGACCGAGCCGAAGTTTTTGGAGATCGTCAAGCAGCAGGAGTTGAAGACTCGCAAGACCGTCGATGGCGACAAGGTCACGCATCACATCGCGCTCGGTGACGGTCACACGTTGATTGTGATGTTCGAAAAGGACGCAAAGTGCAGTGGGATTCAACGAATTCGCGGCGAGGACGAGAAGGCGGATGAACGTGGCGCGGCCACAACTCTGCCGCAGAGCAAGGAGTCGCGGGCTTTGTTTCAGAAGTGGCTTCGCGGTCGTCGGGGTAACGGAAACATTCCGGGAGGGACGCTGGGGCCGTTGGTGCGAGTCATGACGAACTTTGTGAAGAACAATCCGACGCATGAAGGCTCGCCGAAGTTTGCGGAGTTGCTCAAGCGGATTGTTGTGACTCGTGATTGGTCGCGCGACGAGGCAGTCAAGTTGCTCGACGAAGTGGCGGCGATCTACCCGTCGTTGCCCAACTGGCTCGAGATCGAAAATCGCTTCGCACTCGGCGGGCTCGGCGGCGATGTCGTCGTTGGGAAACCGTTGCCGGAGGAACTCAAGAACGCACCGTGGGGTGAGGCTCAGCCGAACGGCTTGCGAGTCGCCTGGCTGTTGGAGCCGCGCGGTGCGGAGCATCGGCTCAACACGCCGCTGAAGTCGCGCGTCTTGTTTCATAACTCGGGAAAGAACGCGGTCGTCTTTCGAGCACTGACTTGGAACCAGTCGGGCGGACACACAGCCCGCGATGCACAGGGCACCGAGATCAACATCAATTCGACGGAATGGACAACGATCCCGAGAATGTTCGCCTGTCGTCTCGCACCCGGTGAGTTCCTCGAAGTGGTCGGAGCAGGCATTGGCGTTGGGGCGAATAAGGACGATGAAGATTGGCGCGACGCACGCTCCGATTTTCGAGTGGGCGCGTGGATCGAAGCGAAGGCCGGCGATGAGGTGACGTTCTCACCCGATGCCGTCGATTGCGATGGCCGACATGGACTTCATCCGGAAAGTGATGAAACGCAAGCCGCGCCGCAGACGTGGTGGTTGAAGTTCATCAAAGATCGACTGAGCCTCGATGCGCCGCTGCCGGCTGATGCGGACGAGCGAGGTCGAATGCTCGATCGGGCAGTGCGCGATCTCTTTGGCAATGCCCCGACGAAAGAGGAGCTGACCGCGTTCAAAAACGACGCGACTCCGGAAGCATTCGAGGCACTGGCCAAGCGACTCGCCGAGCGGTCCGGCTTCGAGTCCTTCAGCGGCTCACTCATTTCTGGTCCGACCAAATTCAAAGTCTTGCCAGTCGATCCTGATGCCGCGAAGAAGCCGCGCACGGCGAAGAATCCGGGGCAATACAAGCTCGGCGGCAACGTGACGTTCGTCGTGACGCGGCGTCCGATCGGCGAGCGGGTCGTGAATGAAGCGCACCT
>JAYUFI010000591.1:0-4712 GCA_043738805.1 Planctomycetaceae bacterium
GGCCTGAATGCTGCGTCTCCTGACCTACGAGCGAGCGATGCTGGCAGCTACGCAAGTTTTGCGAACCTCAGTGGTGTTGGCGACTTTGACCGAGTGGAACCGATTGGCAAACGAGGAAATGCGGGATTCAACCCAGTCGTTCCGGTGAATTGATCTTGTCGTTTCGGCTCACGTTGACCTCTGACTGCCCGACACCAACGATGGTGTTCGGGCAGTTTTCGTTGACGCCGCTTGTTTGAGCCGAGTTTGGTGTTCGTTCCGCCAAACGACCGTTACCATGCCGTTCCTTGCAAGCGAGTGTTTTCGGACCAACTTATCTTCATCCTCTGAGGGCATTCATGATGTTAGTCGAACTCAAAATCACAGCAGAACCGCTCACCATTCCCGCTATGTGCAAGTTCACGGTCGATCGGCCAGTGTATGCCGACCAAGCTTATTTTTTTGGTAGCCGCGAGTCTGCTGAAGGTTCGCCGTTGGCCGACAGCCTCTTCGCCATCGAGGGTGTCGTCGCCATTTTGATTTCTCATCAAACACTGACGGTGACGAAACGAACTCCCGAACCTTGGCAAGTGATCGGCAAACAAGTCGGCGCGGCGATTCGAGCACACGTTGCGACGGGGCTTCCGGCTGTGAATTCTGAACTGCGCAGCAAACTCCCGCCAGCGGATGTGATTCGCGAACGAGTGCAAGCGGTCATCGATCGCGAGATCATGCCGTCAGTCCGCAGTCACGGCGGCGTTGTCCGCTTGCTCGACGTTAAAGAGAACAACATTTTCATTCAAATGGGTGGCGGCTGTCAGGGCTGTAGCTCCGCCGAAAACACTCTGAAGCAAGGTGTGGAAGTCGCGATCCGCAATGCTGTGCCAGAAGTGGGCGACATCCTCGACACGACAGATCATGCCGCCGGACGGAATCCGTATTACGGAGCGCGGGCGTAACAGCCTGTTGATTTCGGGATCGCAGCTTTGTAATCGAGCGCCACAACTTCGTAGCACGGTTTTTCAAACCGTGCTGCAAACCAGCGCCGAACGAGACGTCCGGTTTGAAAAACCGGGCTACTGAAGCGAGCACGACGTTACTCTTCGTCGCCCGTTCGTAGATGCGCTATGAACCGGGAATCGCTCGACCGTGTGGATCGACTCCGGGTCGGTCCAAATCGTGATCGAGTTCGGCTAGTAAATCGCCGTCGATGAAGTGCTCTACCTGCTCCGCGCTCTCGTGAAAGCGACTTTCGCCCAACACGAAGTGCTTGGCGAGGAACGATTCCCACAAGCGATGCGAGCGGACCAATTGTCGAGCCGTTTCTCGGCCAAGCTCGGTGAGATGCAGTTCATCACCGTGACCAATCAACCAGCCACGACGTCGCAAGGACCACGTTGCCAAGCGCGACAACCACGTTCGTAAGGCGATTTGTCGTACCACAAACTTTCGGCTGGCTGCGTGCGCCGCAGGTGCAGAGTCAACGGTCTCACCAAGACGGTACAAGCGACCGAGCACGTCTTCCCCCGCAATGCGAACTTGCAGCCGCAAGCGATGCCACAACTGGCTGAGCAATCCGTATCGTGGGCCGAGCACCATGGCGGTCAAGAACAGCGTCCCTGCGGCAGCGGCCATCATGCCCGCCGAACTCGCATCATGCACATCGGGCATGTTGAAGTACCGAAAAATCAGCGGCGGTAACGTCAACGCACCGATGTGCCCCAATAGAGAACTCAACGCGCCGATCAGCAGGCTCAGTCCGATCATGACCTTCAGCCGCTTCGTCAGCAGAAACGCGGTGGCAGCCGGAATGATGAGCATTGCGACCACGAGAATGCTGCCGACACTCTCAAACGCGGCCACCAACGTCATCGCGGTGAAGCCCATCAATCCATAGTGCATGACGTTCGCCGAAATGCCCAGTGTCGTCGCCAACGCGGGATCAAAGGCGCTCAGCCGCAGCTCCTTAAACAACACAACGGTCACGAACAAATTCACGGCGAACATGACGCCGTTGACGAGCGTCGCGCGCGGTACGCCGCTCCCTCCGATCGTTTCCAACACCGAGGTTTCGATCGTCCCATACAAGACGCAATCCGGATCAATGTGAACGTCATCAGCGATCGCTCTGATCAACAACAGCCCCAAAGCAAACAGCGACGTGAAGACCACTCCGAGCGCCGCGCTGCTTTCGACATTGCCCAATTTTTGCAGCGACTCCGCGAGCCACGCCGACAAGACGCCAACCACGACCGCCCCCACGCACATCGCCACATGCCGAATCGTCGGCTCGGTCGTCGCCGAAATGACACCGAGTTTCACCAGCCAATGCGAAGCGAAAAACGCGGTCACGATGCCCAACAGCGAGGTGTGGCTAATCGCGTCTCCCATCATGCTCTGCCGACGCAACAACAAGAAACAACCCGGCAGCGCGCAGGCCATAGCCGCCAACGCCCCGGTCAAAACGATCCAGGTATCGATCCCAGTCCAGGTTTGTAGAGGTTCGAGGAATGTCATTAAGAGTTCCATGTAACCCGACGCGTGAGCGACGGCGGTCGCTGAAAGTCGTTTTGAACCTGTCGTCAATTGAAGCGTTTACTCTCGCTCTTTGAAGTTGCACTTTTCGTTGGCATGGAGTCAATCATTCGTGCCTTTAATTTCAGTTTGAACCGTGCGTCTTCTTTACGCTCTTCGCGCCTTGGCGGTGAAATTGAAGCCTGCTTTCTCCACCGTAAAGGCGTGAAGGGCGCAAAGAAAGAAGACAGCAAACAGGTGAAAGTATCAATCTGCCCCAATCAACAAAATTTTCGCGTCATGATTTGTCGAATTGCATAACTTCAGAACTCTGGTATCGGGTTACGGTGAATTCGCCGCCCCTGCGATGAGATGCGGGCTGGGCGGAATTCCGCTACCCGATTCCGCCGAGAGCAGGCTTTCGAGTTGTGCGAGTTGGTCGGCATCGAGCACATGTTCGATGCCATCGGCACCGCGATCGACGAGTCGCGGATCGAGGTCTGTTTGAGTCAGCAAATAAATTTCCCACAGCCGATGTTGTCGCGTGACGTGCATCGCCTCGACAGCCCCATCGGTTGTGAGCTGCCAGCCATCGGGCGAGTGCTGCAACAAGCCGGATTTCTGGGCGGACGAAGTCAGTCTTTGAAAATGACCTTCCGGCCAATGCCCCATTTGCAGCAAACGAGTCGCGGGAATACTCACGGTTTGCAACTTTCGGGCACTGATCTCAGCAACGTTGAACAACGGCTCGATGTACTCGAAGCACGCCCGCAAGAGATCGCTGCGGCCGATCCGTTGCTCAAATTCGCGCTGCGACTTCCACCTCGGCCAAAGTCCTCGTGAGCGGCCAAAGATCAGGCTGATCACAAACAAGACCGATCCCGAAAGCACAATAACCGCACCCGCCGCCAGCCTCGGAAATGCGGCGCTCAACAACACGCCAATCCCGCAACTGAGTCCGCCGATCGCTGCCGCTAACAACGCCATGCTCTTCAGATGGTGAGTCCAAAATCGAGCCGCTGTCGGTGGAATCAACAGCAGCGCGACAACCAATAACAGGCCGACGCTTTGTAAGCCGATCAACGTGACGGTCACAGCCATCAATGTCAAAACCCAATCCAACATCAGTGTGCGATAGCCGCGTGCCGCCGCGAATTCTTCGTCGAAACAGAGCAGCGAAAACTCTTTGAACAACCCGCAGCAAAGTAACGCGACAACCGCCGAGACTTCCGCGATCAACCACACGTCAGCAGCCACGATCGACGCCGCTTTGCCGAAGATGAAGTGCTGCAAGCCCGCCGCGTTGCCCGTCTTCGTCCGCTGCACAACGGTAAACAACGCCATCCCCAAACCAAAAAACAGACCGAGCACAATCGCCAACGCAGCGTCATCTTTGATCCGAGTCCAACGGCGAATGCACATCGTCATGCCCATTCCCAGCAAGCTCGAAACAAACGCACCCAACAAAAGAATCCCCGACGATCGACCGCTGCCGGGAGAGAGTCGTTCGGCGATCAGAAACGCGAGCGCGATACCGGGCAACGCAGAGTGGCTGACAACATCCGCCGCGAGCGCTCGCTTGCGTAGAACCAAGAATGTCCCGACGAGTCCGCTGCTGATCCCCAACAACGTCGTGCCGCCGAGAACGATTCGCGTGTTGTAGTCGCGCAACGTGATCGCTCGGAGCAACAGCTCCCACATCGAATCCGCCGCACCGAGTACCGAATCGAACGACATCACATTCACCACTGAGTCCGCAAAGGTGAGCCGGGCGGCGCTAGTCTAATGGCACTTATTTTGTCGCCTTTCGCTCCGCGAAAGGGCGTTCTTTCGCGGAGCGAAAGACGACAATCCTGCGGCTCACGGCCTAACGTCGCCCGGCTCACCTTGTCACCGCGGGTCTACTTTAATTTTGTATTCAATTTCATTTCACAGACTGCGTGGCCGAGCCATCTTTTCGCTGAGCTGATCAAGGAGCGCCAGTTTGCCGCCGTATGTCTTTCGCAAGTTTTCCGTTGTGAACACATCGCCGGTCGGGCCGGCGGCGATCAGTCGCATGTTGAGTAACATCACTTCATCAAAATATTCGTGAACCGTTTGCAAGTCGTGATGCACGACGATCACCGTCTTCCCGGCTTCTCGCAGCGACCGCAGGATGTCAACGATCGCTCGTTCGGTGGCCGCATCGACTCCGGCAAACGGCTCATCCATGAAATACA
>JAYUFI010000592.1:0-1761 GCA_043738805.1 Planctomycetaceae bacterium
GGAAGCGGGCAAGCTCGACAAGGCTGGCCAACTGATTGAGGATCGCATTTACAACCAGAAGGACATGGACCGCACGCTCGTGTTGGAACAGCGGACAGCCTTGGTGGCGAAGAAAGTCACCGAGTTTCTCAAGGCAACCAACCGTTTCGACAAGACGATCGTCTTTTGCGACGACATCGACCACGCCGAGCGAATGCGCCAAGCGTTGGTCAACGAGAACGCGGACCTCGTGGCGCAGAACCACAAGTACGTCATGCGAATCACCGGCGACAACGCCGAGGGCAAGGCGGAACTCGACCAGTTCATTCACCCCGAAGAAAAGTATCCCGTCATCGTCACCACATCCGAGTTGATGTCAACCGGCGTTGATGCGCAGACCTGCAAGCTGATCGTGCTCGACAAGAACATTCAGTCGATAACCAAGTTCAAGCAGATCATCGGACGCGGGACGCGGATCAACGAGGACTTCGGCAAGCTGTTCTTCACGATCATGGATTTCAAAAAGGCGACCGAGCTGTTCGCCGACAAAGATTTCGACGGCGAACCGGTCGTGATTTACGAACCAAAGCCCGGCGAGCCAGTCGTCCCGCCGGACGACCTCGTTGACGATGGCAACGACCGGGAGGGCGAGGCTCCCGCCGAGCCGGTTTTCGATCCGAACACCGACGACACCAACGAAGGCGGCGGCGGCAGTCTGGTCGATCCCCCACCGCCTCAGCCGCGCAAGAAATACGTCGTCGCCGACGTCACAGTCAAAGTGATGTCCGAGCGAGTTCAGTACTACGGCAACGACGGCAAGCTCATCACCGAATCGTTGAAGGATTACACCCGCAAGGCGGTGCTGGGCGAGTTCGCGTCGCTGGATGCGTTCCTGCAACGCTGGACCACGGCGGATCAGAAGCAGGCCGTGTTGACCGAACTCGAACAGCACGGAGTCTTCTTTGAGGAACTTGCCGAACAGGTCGGCAAAGACCTCGACCCGTTTGATTTGGTCTGTCACGTCGCCTTCGATCAACCACCGCTGACACGCCGCGAGCGGGCCGACAACGTGAAGAAGCGAAACTACTTCGCCAAGTACGGTGAACAGGCCCGCGCCGTGTTGGAAGCTCTGCTCGACAAGTATGCCGACGAAGGGATTGGAACCATCGAGACCATGAACGTCTTGAACGTCCAACCGCTCGACAAGTTCGGCACGCCGGTGGAAATCGTGAAGCTGTTCGGCGGTAAGCACCAGTACGAGACAGCACTCCGAGACCTCGAATCCGCCCTCTACGCTCAGGCCCAATAATCCAAAACAAATCTCACGCGAAGCCGCGAAGCCGCGAAGAAAACAGACCTGGCCTTTGTCTTCCTTCGCGGCTTCGCGCCTTCGCGTGACACCCTCCCTTGAGGCCACACCCCAATGCTCAACTCCGCAACAATCAAATCCATTCAAGACGTCATGCGCAAGGACGCGGGCGTCGATGGTGATGCTCAACGGCTGGGGCAATTGACCTGGCTGTTGTTCCTCAAAATCTTCGATGACCGCGAGCAGGAATGGGAGCTGACCGTCAATCGGTATCGCTCGCCGATCCCCGAAGAATTGCGGTGGCGGAATTGGGCGACCGACACCGAAGGGCTGACCGGCGACGGGTTGTTGGAGTTCATCAACAACAAGCTGTTCCCGACGCTCAAGGCTCTGTCAGCCGATGCCAGCCCCCGGCATCGAGTCATCCACGATGTCTTCGAGGACGCCTATCAGTACATGAAGAACGGGACGCT
>JAYUFI010000593.1:0-12487 GCA_043738805.1 Planctomycetaceae bacterium
CGCCGCCGCCCAACAAGCCGTTCGACCGGAGCGGCGGATAACGCGGGTTCCATGTTCAAACCTTTCTGACCGCCGCCCGGTCAACTTTGTCGTTGGGCGATCAACCGCAAACCGCAATGAACCACAAGTCTATCGCGCGCTCGATACGTTATCGGAACTTGATGCCGTGTCGCGCGCTCGCCTGCGAATGAATGTCTGTCACACCATCGGAGAACAATGTCCGCTGATCATCTTCCGGCGACCTGATGCCCGTTCGGCGCATGATCGCGAACACAAAACACAGACGGGGACAATCGCATATGCTGCGTGAAGAAGACCTGCGCATTGATATCGGCCGTGGATGTAATGGGGGCGACTTCCTCCGACTCGTGCATATTCCTACTGGGATTTCGCGGATGCACCCAGGTCCGCTTCGCGATATCAACCGGAAAGAATTGATTGCGGGCTGGTGCGCTGAAGTCGAATCAGAGATTCGAGACAAAGGAGTACAAACAAGTTCGTCGGATCATTGTTCGGAGACCTGATGCTCGCTTGGCACTTGATCGCGAAACAAAAACACAATCACAACTGCCTCTGATCGCTGTCTGGCGCATTGATTACCGGTGGCCTCTGACGGCGAAACGAAAACCAACAAATGTCGGCAGATGGTCAGTCGGCGAATTGAAGTCGTCCGGCGTCTGAAAGGTCAGGAACCGCAACCGAGCAATCGCCCAACAAGCCGGTCAACGCGAGCGGCGGCTCGCGCGTGTTCTGTCTTCCACGCCGCCGGGTTACCTTTGTCGTTCGGCGGCGGAAGGCTACCAGAAAGGAGACGCTGATGTCGGAGAAGAAAGCTGCGGGTAAACTTGTTCACGCGAAGGGGACGCAGAAGTCCGCCAAGAGCACCACCGCAATCAGCAGGAAGGTCAAGGGATTCACGGACGAGGAACGAGCCGCGATGAAGGAGCGCGCCCAAGAGTTGAAGGCGGAGGCGCGCGCGAACAAGGACAAGGCGGAAGGGGAAAGTGCCGTGCTCGCGGCGATCACCGCAATGCCGGAACCGGATCACGCCCTGGCCAAGCGGCTCCATGCGATCATCAAAGCCAGCGCGCCAGCCCTCTCGCCGAAAACCTGGTATGGGATGCCCGCGTATGCCAAGGACGGCAAGGTCGTCTGCTTCTTCCAAAGCGCGCAGAAGTTCAAAACGAGGTACGCGACGTTCGGCTTCATGCACGACGCGAACCTCGACGAAGGGGCCATGTGGCCGACCGCCTTCGCGCTGAAGGAGTTGACCGCCGCCGAAGAGGCCAGGATCGGCGCGCTCGTGAAGAAAGCGGTGAGCTGAGGCGCGTGTCCTTCCGACTCGAACCTGACGGCGATGGCACGCGGCTCATTTTTGAGCACTCCGGTTTCGACCTCTCCCAGCCGTCGAGCGATCAGGCGGTCCAGGGGGCGGAGTTTGGCTGGGCGAAAATGCTCGAACGTTTCCAAGGAGCGCTTGCGGGCTCGGTCGCCCAACGCAAATAGGATCGCCGTCGAACGAAACGCTGCACTTGACTGCGGCAGGTGAGCTTCATTGTTCGGCGGCTTGGTGGAACTTTCTGACTTGTGGTTCTCGCGTTTCGGCCAACGCCATAAATCGCGGTGCCCTACGCTGCATTGGAAGCCTTCTTGCTGGTCGGAACGGGCAGACCTAGACTACGCCCCGCTTTCTGAAGCCTGCTTCGCAAACCTTCTTCGCGAGACCATGCCATGTTGAGTTGTGTTCGCTTTCGGTCGTTGTCTGCATCCCTCGGCGCGTTGAGTTGCGCTCGTTTTGTGTTGGTGACAGTGGGTTGTCTACTCGTTGCACAAGTCGCTCAGGCGGCGGCACCGGACGGAGCAGAGAAAGCTCCGGCGGCGGCGAATACGTGGGCTCACATCGAGTTGAAGGGGAGTTATCCCGAAGGCCCGCAGATGCTCGGCCTGTTCGGTGAGGCGAGTGAGAATCTGTCGGAGTTAATCGGTCGGCTCGACAAGGCAGCGAAGGACGATGCGGTTGCCGGTGTGATTCTCAAGATCGACAGCCCGACGATCGGCCGCGGAAAGCTCAACGAGTTTCGGCAAGCGATTGCCCGTGTGAAGGCTCGCGGGAAAAAGGTGGTCGCATTTTTTGAGTCGGCCAGTTCTGGCGACTATCTGGTGGCGGCGGGCTGCGATGAAGTGGTCATGCCGGAATCGGGCGTGCTGATGCTGCTCGGTCTGCGGTCGGAAGTCAGCTTCTACAAGAACCTGTTCGACATGATCGGTGTGAAGCCTGACATGCTGCGCGTCGGCGAATTCAAGTCCGCCGCCGAGCCGTACTCTCGTACTGAGATGAGCAAAGAGTTTCGCGAAGAATTGGAACAAGTCCTCGGCGACTTCTATGACCAGATGATCGAAACGGTCGCTCAGGGACGCGGACTCGATCCGGAGAAGGTCAAAGCGGCGATCGACAACGGGCCGCACACGGCTACGACAGCGAAGGAACTGGGACTGATCACTCGCGTGGCTTATGAGGACGAACTCACGTTGATTCTCAAAGGAGACAAGCCGGACGCGACGATCAAGGTGACCAAGAAATATGGCAAGAAGAAAGTCGACACCGACTTCAGTGGCTTCGCGGGCATGGTCAAGATGATGAATATGCTCATGGGCGTGGAGCCGCAAACGCGAAAGAGCTTCGGGCCGAAGATTGCCGTAATTCATGCGAGTGGCATGATCATGCCGGGCAAGAGCAGCAGCGATTTGTTCGGCGAAAGCTCGCTCGGCAGCGAGACGCTCATCAAAGCGATCGAAAAGGCAGCGAGTGACACCACAGTGAAGGCAATCGTGTTGCGAATCGACAGCCCCGGCGGCAGCGCTCTGGCCAGCGACCTGATGTGGCGAGCCCTCGAAAAAGTCGAGAAACCGATCGTCGCCAGCATGAGTGATGTCGCCGCGAGCGGCGGCTATTACATCGCGATGGGAGCCGACACGATCTTTGCCGAGCCTGGCACAATCACCGGCTCAATCGGTGTGGTCGGCGGGAAAATGGCTCTGGAAGGGCTCTACAACAAGATCGGCATCACAACCAGCATTGTCGCTCGCGGCAAGAATTCCGGCGTGATGAGCACATTGACGCCGTTCAACGACAGCGAACGAGCGGCGATGACGAAGCTATTGCTCGACATCTACAAGCAGTTCACCGAGAAAGCGGCGAAGGGCCGCAAGATGGAAGTCGCCGTTCTGGAAAAGTTGGCGCGAGGCCGGATCTATTCCGGTGCCACCGCCGTGAAGCTCGGCTTGGTCGACAAGCTGGGAACGCTGGATGACGCATTCGAACACGCGAAGCAACTCGCGAAACTCGGCCCCGACGACAAGGTCGAACGTCTGATCCTGCCACGTCCGGTCAGCCCGCTCGAATCACTGCTCGGCCCAATCAACCCGGACGAGCAAACACGCGTTGATGGCACCACCGAAGCCGCATTGAGCAACATGCTCAATGCCATCTCCCCCGACCTTGCTGAAGACCTCCGCCACGTGATGCAAGTCAACCGCCTTGCCCGCGAAAGCCGACTCATGCTGATGCCGTTCAAGATTCGGATTCGGTAGGGAAAGTGTTCGGGGCAAACGATTCTGAAATGCGGAGATCACAGAGAAACTGCTCGCGTACTCCAATTTTATCTCTGCGATCTCGGCGTTCTTTTTGCTCCTTCAAAAAAACTCCTGACATTCACGGGTTGATTGATGAATCAAGCTCTTCGGCTTCTCTACGTCAGTTTGCTTTGTGCCTCGTTGTCTCTCTGCAACTTTGGAGTTGCGGATGATCATGTTCCGCCAAAGGTGAGCGAGTTCATCTCCGCGCCGCGATACAAGACGGCTCATTGGGGGTTACTGGCGGTTGATTTGAAGACGGGTGAAGTGCGGCATGAATTGAATGCTGACAAGCTGTTCGCTCCGGCGTCGGTGACGAAGTGTTACACGGTCGCGACGGCGCTCGATGTGTTGGGGGCGGACTATCGGTTTGAAACGCCGATCGTGCGGCGTGGTGAGGTCAACGACAAAGGAGAGTTGATCGGCGATCTGATTCTGGTCGCGAGCGGCGATCTCACGTTTGGCGGACGGACGACGGAGTCCGGTGAGATTGCCTTCACCGACGGCGATCACACTTACTCGAATGGCGGTTCCGAATCGCAACTCACGCCGCAAGATCCGCTCACGGGGTTGAACGATTTGGCCAAGCAAATTGCCGCCGCCGGAATCAAACGAGTTCGCGGCGAGGTGCTCATCGATGATCGTCTCTTCGAGAAAGCCGAAGGAACCGGCAGCGGGCCGGGGCGGCTGACTCCGATCTACATCAACGACAACGTGATCGACTTTACGATCGAAGCGACGGAACCCGGTCAGCCAGCGAAGGTCACTTGGCGTCCGCAGTCCGCCGCAATCCACGTTGAGACACACATCGAGACGGTTGATAGCAAAGGAACCGTCGAGTCATCGATTCGCGACTATGGAGCAGGCCGCATTAACGTGCGAGGGAAAATCCCCGCCGGACACAAACCGATCCTGCGTGTGGTGGAAGTTTCCGATGCGGCGTCACACGCACGCACTTTGCTGATCGAAGCGTTACAGCGAGTGGGAGTGTCCGTCGACGCCTCGTTTCAAGCCGATCACCCAATCGGCAAGCTGCCGCCGCGTGATGAGACGCTCAAATTGCCGAGTGTCGCGAAACATGTGTCGCCACCGTTCGCCGAGAACGCTCGGTTGATTTTGAAAGTGAGCCACAACCTTCATGCCAGCACGTTACCGTTGCTCGTTGCAGCGAAGAACGGCGAGCGAACTTTGAAGGACGGCCTGCGACGCCAGCACAAGTTTCTCGAAAAGGCAGGCGTCGATGCAAACACGATTTCCTTCGGTGGCGGTGCAGGAGGCGACCGAGCGGACTACACGACTCCGCGAGCGACTGTACAACTTCTGAAACACATGGCGACTCGGCCGGATTTCGAAGCGTATCGCAAGGCACTCCCTCGGCTCGGAGTCGATGGCACGTTGGCCAAGTCGGTCGGCCCCGAAAGTCCAGCTAAAGATAAGGTCAGCGCCAAAACTGGGACGCTGTATTGGGACAACGTGATGAACGCCAATACGCTGCTGACCAGCAAAGCCCTCGCCGGTTATCTGACGACCGCTTCCGGTGAAACCTGGGTCATCGCGATGTTCGTCAACAACGTCCCGCTCCGCGACGGAGCCACAACCGCCGCGATCGGCAAAGACCTTGGGCGAGTTTGTGAGCTGTTGTTTGACGACAAAGCGCCGTAGTGCGGGCGGCCCGCCTGCAAGACGGAAGGCACAATTTGTCGTTGGTTATTGATCGTTGGTCATCGGTCATTTTTTGGAAATGACCATTGATCAATGACCGATAACCAACGACCAATGCTTCCGGTTTTGAGGAGACGCACGCGAGCCGCGTGCGCCACAAGAGACGCTACAGAATCTCCAGCGTCGGCAGCGGGGCATCCATGACGACTCGCTTCACGATTTGCATCGCGACGTTTTCAGTCATCCGGAGCAAATACGACCTTGCTGGATTATCGTCTTCGACGAGCGATGCGATCTTGCCGTCGTCACCGCGAACGCGGATCGTGGCTTCAATGGGAATCTCACCCAGAAATGGGAGGCCGAGTTCCGCCGCTTTCGTTTTCGCACCGCCGCGACCAAAGATCTCTCCGGTCATGTTTTCCACAATCCCCAGCACCGGGATCTTGACTTGATCGAACATGCTGATGGCTTTGACCGCGTCGAGCAGCGCGACCTTCTGCGGTGTGCAAACCACGACCGCTCCGGCGAGCCCCAAGAGTTGCGACAGTGTCAGCGACACGTCACCGGTTCCGGGCGGGAGGTCGATGATGAGATAGTCGAGATCGCCCCAATCGGTCTCTTGCAAGAACTGCGTCAGCAACTTGTGCAACATCGGGCCGCGCCAAATGACCGCTTGGTTTTCGCGAATCAGAAAACCGATCGACAGGATCTTCATCCCATCGGCTTCGATTGGTTCGAGCCGCTGAATCTTCTGGCCGTTTTCGAGTTGAAACTCTTTGACGATCGGAGTCCCCTTCGACCCTGTGAGATGCGGGATGCTGGGGCCGTACACGTCGGCGTCGAGCAGTCCAACCTTCGCGCCAAAATGCTTCAGGCCGTAGGCGAGCGAGGCGGCAGTCGTGCTCTTGCCGACGCCTCCTTTACCGCTGCCGACCGCGATCACATTCTTGATCCGCAAGCCGATTTTCCCACCAGTCTCTTTGCCGAGTACCTTCCAGGAATACGTCACGTCCACTTTGCGAGCGGCAGAGACGGCGTACAACGCGGTGCCGATCGCATCGCCGATCCGTTCGCGACCAGGGTACGCTGGGGTTGGAAGTTGCACATCGATCTTGATGGAATCGGCGGTGATTTGAACGGTACTGATCAAGCCGAGGCGGTCGTAAGAGAGGCCCAGTTCGGGTTCGATCAGGGAGCCAAGTTTCGCGCGAATGTCGGTTTCGGTCATAGTCTCTTCTGATGAAGTGGCAGGGCAGTTGAAAATGTGTTGGCCAGCGGGAAGTTTGCAGTCTGAAGCTCACAAGCTGGAAGCTTGTGGCTACGGCTTGAAGCGGGCGGATTTGTAACAGTCGGGGTGGGCACAAACAACGAACGGTCTGGTGTGGACTACCAGCAGTGTCGGCAACAGCGAGCGAGCCGTTCGCCGGAATGTTCGTCGATCAAGACCTCGCGAACTCCGGCTTCTCGTAACGTCCATTCCAGTTCAGAAGATTCCGTCGAACAGAGAGCAATCACGGCGGGAACTTGTGGCCGCGCGGCGAGGCCGGTGATCCACTGCAAACAGGCGGCGGCATTTTCAGAAATCTGCATGACAACCGTGTCTGCGATTTTCACAGTGCTGGCCGAGTCCGTTGACTCTGTTGGTACGGACCAAAACACGAGCGCTGCCAATTCGTTGACGGTACGACAGCCACGAACACGAACTCGGTCGTCCACGAACTGACGCTGCAACTCCGGCTCCCAGCGCGGCCGAGATTCAAGCACAACAACGGTTCGCGGAGTGTTGGACACGACTCATCCACTGTTACTTGTTGGCTCGTGCTGCCGCTTGCATCCGAATTTGTTCGATGGGCGACAGCTTCTTGCCATCTGCCGTTGTGGTCGGAGTCGGCACGGGCTTCGGCGATTCAACCGGTGCGGGAGCTTGCGCGATGACCGCTGCGGGAGCAGCTTCCGCAACCGGGGCCGCCTCGGCCGCCACCACCGCGCCACCAGCGGTCTTGAGCGCCGCTTGTTGGCGAATCATCTCCAGCGGAGACAGCTTCTTTCCCGCAGGCGCGGGAGCCGTTGCCGGAGGAACGGCTGACGCTGGAGCACTGGCCGCTCCCGCTGTCTTGGCTCCTTGCTGGCGGATCATTTCGAGTGGGCTGAGTTTCTTTTCTCCGGTGGGAGCTTTCGCAACCGGTGCCGCAGTCTTCTCGACGGGAGCGGCTTTTTCCGCTTTTGTTTCGACCTTCTTCGGTGCGGGCGCATCGACGACGGTCAGATAGGCCGGGTCGATGTCGTACCAACCGATGTCAGCCGGGCCGTCGAACATCACGAGCGCGCGGCAGCTCATGTTGACCGTCTTCACGACTCCGGTGAGTCCCTGAAATCGTTTGAGTTCGGGGACACCCGACTTTACGACCACGAATTTGTCGGTGTATTGCTTCTTCAACAACTCGGCTTGTTCAAATCGAGCGGACATGGCTGAAGTGTTTATCTCTAAAAGGCAAATCGAAAGACCGTCAGCCGAAGCTCGACCGACCCGGTCCACGAAGAGGGCGGGATGATACTGACCGAGTCTGCCGATGAAAACCAATCGCAAACCTAACGTCAGGCTTTGTCGAGTTCCGCGAGGTGAATCGCCACACATTCGGCGAGAGCTTCGACGTTGTAGCCACCTTCCAAAAGGCTGACGATTTTTCCGCCGCAGTATTCTTTCGCGACACCGATCACAGACTCAGACAGCTTGTGAAAGTCTTCAGACTCCAGACCGAGCGAACCGACGGGGTCTTTCACGTGAGCATCAAATCCGGCACTCAACAGGACGATCTCCGGTTTGCAGCGTTTCGCCGCGTCAATCAACATCACTTCAAAACGTCCGAGGTAATCGCGCCGCGAAGTCCCGAACTTAACTGGCAAATTGAAGACGGTACCCAATCCTTTGCCCTTGCCGGTTTCGTTGACGTCGCCCGTTCCCGGATAAAACGGAAACCGATGAGCGGAGAAAAAATGAACTTCGCCATCTTCGTAGAAGATGTCTTGAGTTCCGTTGCCGTGATGCACGTCCCAGTCAACGATCAGGACTCGCCGTAATCCGTGAGCTTGCTGAGCATGTCGAGCGGCGACCGCCACGTTGTTGAACAGGCAAAACCCCATCGGATCGTTCGCCAGTGCGTGATGTCCCGGTGGTCGAATCAAACAGAGCGCGCGGCAGTGTTTCGCATCGGCGACCGAGACCTCGTCAACCGCCGCACAGGCCGCACCGGCCGCTCGAATCGCCGCCTCATAAGATTGTCGACTGCAAACCGTGTCCGCTTCGATACGCCCGCCACCATCGCGACAAAAACGCTCGACGCGAGCAATGTGTCCGGCGGAGTGAACGCACAGCAATTGGTCTGGAGTGGCCGCGACCACTTTGCCAAGTGAGCGATTCTGAACGAGCTTTTGCTCGTTCAGAATCGCAGTGATGCTCCGCAGTCGTTCGGCTGATTCGGGATGACGGCCGGTATTGTGTTCCAGAAAAATCGGATCCGTGAAGAGGATGGTCATGTCGTTGTCCGTGAAGCGACAAAAGATGGTTCGGCAAAATGTCCCGAATCAATGGATTCGGTAATCCGACCTAATGCGGTGGATCGTTCGGATTGTGGCAAACCGTTCGAGGTCCGAAAACCTCGCTTTTACCGCACCGGCTTGACACTCTTGGAAAAACGGTGATAGGTTTGCGACAACATTTTGCACTTCGTTGTCGGGAACGAATTCACGAGCGCCATTAGCTCTGATCTTCCTCACCCTCCGAAATCCTTTCTTTGTCTCCATGCGACAGGTCACTTGTGCCTCCACGCGACAGATCTCTTGAAGTTGGAACGGCAATCCGTCCGTTGAAGGATCGCAACGTGGCAAAACCAAAGGTTTGTCAGTACCTTGTCGACCCCTTGCGACCGGGTTTGAAAATTCAGCCCGCTTGTTTGGGGTTCAACGTACAGAAACAGGGAACGGTTGGGCGTGATGACGCTGTCCAACGAACGTTCGTGGCCAGTCACTCGACGATCTCCTCACGAAGCTCTCGTAGTATGCCTGTTCGACTTGCCTGCATTGGATCGCTGCCATCAACGTTCCGCATCGGCGCATGGAGCCTCGTGCTGGTGTTGATCATGGTCCCTTTGGCTTTTGGCCAAAACCGCCCGGCCGATGCGACTGACGCACGATCGGAAGACGTCGCTGGTCAACCCGGTGAAAAGGGGCTTCCCGGAGGATTGCTGCCAGGCCACGTGATTCCGCCGGAGATGGAGATCACCAAAGAACTCCTCACCGAAGGTGACGAAACGGAGTTCCGTAGAAAAGGTGGCGAGCAAGCTTTTCAGAATGCGTTGAAGTCCGCGAATCTCACGGATGACGAAAAGAAAGCTCTCGATGCGGCTGCGAAGAACTGGGCTTACAAATTCACGTTGAAGAAGTACCGAGAAGAAGAAACACCGCTCAAAAAAGAACCGAAAGGCGAGCTGCCCAAGGCTGCGCCTCCCGCTGGTCCGAAAGAGCGATTGCCAGACTTGCGTAAGAGTTTGTTGAACTCAATCCGTACTTATGCCAAGACCCCGGTGGCTCGCGAGTACTTTCTCAAATCGCTGACGGATCGACTGGCCGAGATTCTCGACAATCATTTTCTGGTCCGACTCAATGCCGTGCTGTTGCTCGGCCAATTGCAGTCCGACAACGGCAACCCTCAAAAAGGGATTGAGCCGACTCCGTATGTTGGTGCTTATCCGGTTCTGTTGAAGGTTGTGAAAGACGAAAAACAGCATGTCGTGATTAAGATTCATGCCGTGCATGGCCTGACGAGAATTTGTCGCGGTGGATTGGTTGATCCGAATGACAAACGACGTTCTGAAATCGCGATGGCGCTGGTGCCGGAGTTGGCAAAAAAGACGACGCACTGGTGGTATCAAATGGTGCTCGCCGAATCGCTCGGTGCGGCTGGCGTGACTTACGATCCGAACAACAAACAGAGTCCAGTCATCTTGCAAGCATTAGCCGAAGCCATGGCCGACAAGAATCGACATTGGCAAGTTCGTACGGAGGCCGCTCGTGCGATCGGTTATTTGCCGTTGGACGGCAATCTGAACTTCGCTCCAGTTGCTTATGAAATGGTCGATCTCGGCTATCAAATGTCATTGGCTTACAACGCGAAGCCGACACGAGAGGCTTGGAACAACTACTTCCTGAACCTCTACCTTGGGTTCAAATCGCCGAGTGCAACAGCGAAGGTTGCTGGTGGAAAGCGCAAGCCCGGCTTGTTGGAAGCATTACCGAACTCGAAGGAAGTTAAAGAGTCTTACGAGCAAGTCGTGTTGATGGCGTCACACGTCATGAACTCTGCGGGGAAGCAGTTCTCAGCCGATCAATTGAAGGCGATCACCGGTTGGCAGCAGTCTCACCTTCCGACGAACGATCGCATTGCTCCGGGATTGCCGCCGATTGCTCCGAAGGAAGAGCCGGTTAAAGCCGCCGAAGGTCTACAAGACAATAAGAAGTCCCCCGCCGCTGTGAAAAAGGCGGAGCTAGATGTTCCCAAGACCGTGGTCAATCCTTAGCTGGCTCGTGACGCGGCTTCGGCTTGGTATTGATTGAGCTTGTTGTAAAGCGTCTTCAGCGCGATCCCCAGTTCGGTTGCAGCTTTCGGTTTGTCACCTTGATGACGTTCCAAGGAAACCATGATCATGTCGCGTTCCATTTCTTGAATGGTCCGCGAAGAGAGGCTGGCGGGGACCGACATGGGGGCGGACCCGGCCTCAACGGCGAATGACTTCGTCGTCCGAGACCGACGCGACGTGAGGCTACTCGGCAGATCTTCGGGCGCGATCAACTGGCCATCGGACAGAATCACGGCGTGTTCGAGCGCGTTGGCCAGTTCGCGAACGTTCCCCGGCCAGTCGTAGTTGTTGAGCACGGCCAGCGTCTCGCGAGAGAGGATGCCGTCTGGGGCTTGTCGTCGCTTGAGGTGCCGAGCGATCAACGCTTGGGCCAGCGCAGGGAGGTCGTCTTTGCGTTCGCGAAGTGCCGGCAGCGGAATCTCAAACGTGTTGATCCGGAAGAAGAGATCTTCGCGGAACGAGCCTTCGTCGATCATGTCCTGAAGCGGTCGGTTGGTCGCACAAACAATTCGTACATCGACGTGAAACGCTTCGTTTTCGCCGACGCGGCGGACTTCGCCTGACTCCAAAAATCTCAGCAGCTTAACCTGCATCGCTTTGTCGAGTTCGCCCAATTCATCGAGGAACAGCGTCCCGCCGTTGGCCACTTCGAGCAGCCCTTTGCGTGTGGCGTCGGCACCGGTGAAGGCCCCTTTGCGATGTCCGAAGAACTCGCTTTCGACGAGTTGCTCCGGCAACGCACCGCAGTTCACTGCGACGAACGGCATCCCTTTGCGCGTGCTGAGATCGTGGATCCGACGAGCAACCAACTCTTTACCGGTGCCGGTTTCTCCCAGAATGAGCACGCTCGAATCCTTCGGCGCGATTTTGTCGATGAGCCGTTTGACACGCTGCATCTCGACCGAATTACCGATCAACTCCGAATTCCCTTGAACAGCGGAGAGGCGGCCTTCCAACGCGATCGTTTTGTGCGTGAGGGTTCGATTTTCGGCAACTCGTTGCAGGAGCTTTTCGATATCACCAAGACCACACGGCTTCGGAAGAAAATCGAAGACCTGCATGCGCAGTGCCTGAATCGCGGCGTCCATGCTGCCGTGAGCGGTGTGAATGATCGCGGGCGTGTCGGGAGCAATTTCCTTCATGCGGGCGACGACTTCCCAACCAGTCATCCCCGGCATCTGTAAGTCGATGATCGCGCAATCGAACGAGGCTTTTTCCAAAGCTCGGACAGCAGCGGCCCCATCTTCGCAAATGGTCGCGTCATGCCCGCGAGCCGGTAGCTCGACGGCCATGATCTGACGAATCAACGGTTCGTCATCGACGAACAACACACGCAATTGACTGCTGGCAGAAGCGCTCAAGTCAAAACTCCCGATTCCATTCGGGTGATCGAATTATCCGGCTCCGACGAATCCCTGTCGCGGAAGGGGCGGGGTGATAGCAGATCAGCGCAGGCGAGGCAACGTGGGGTAGAAGTTGATTCACCAACCGGACGCATTCGAAAATCCGTGATGTCCGATGTCGCCTACCGATTGGAAAAACCTTCGACCTCGTGGATC
>JAYUFI010000594.1:0-12479 GCA_043738805.1 Planctomycetaceae bacterium
GTTGGACATTGTCACGCTGAACTCGGACGTCGAGGTCGGGTTCTTGGAAACGGCGCTACAAGCGACTCCGACTGGACTCGATGAACTTAAATTCGATCGACAGCAAGCTTCGCCACCTGTCATCAAGAAGCGAGAGATGTGCTCGGCCTTCGTGGCGACAACTCCCGCGACCGACAAATCGACCGGCGGCGTGATGCTTGGACATATCACGATGTCGGATCTCAGTTGGGTGCAGCACTTCAATGTCTGGCTGGATATCACACCGACGAAGGGACATCGGTTCGTGTGCCAGACATTTCCCGGCGGCATTCAGAGCGGACTCGATTACTACATTTCGGCGAGCGGCTTGATCGTGGCGGAGACGACGATCGACCAGACGTTCTTCGACGCGACCGGTGAGATGGAGTCGTCGCGCATCCGGCGAGCGGTACAGTACTCGAACACGATCGACGAGGTTGTCGCGACACTGACCGCGAAGAACAACGGCCTCTACACGAACGAATGGCTGATTGCCGACACGAAGACAAATGAGATTGCCCTGTTTGAACTCGGTACGAAGCACACGAAGTTGTGGCGGAGCAGCCGCGATGAATGGCCGGGTGGCACAAAGGGGTTTTATTGGAGCTGCAATAACCCCAAAGATCGCGATGTCCTTTCAGACACGGTGACCGCACCGCGTGGGAAGCCAGGAAACCTTGCGTTGCATCCGTCACGTCGCGACGCCGCATGGCTGAAAGTGTTCGACAAGCATCATCAACGCGGCGGGCTCACCGAAGCATTCGGGTTTGAAGCGTTTCAGACTCCGCCGATTGCCGCTTACCCTTCAGGTGATGCAAAATTTACGACGTCAGCGCTGGCGAAAGATCTTTCGTCGTGGGCACTCTTCGGGCCGCCGCTCGGAAAAGCATGGATGCCGTCGGCCAAGGAACTGGCTGCCGATCCCGATGTGAAGCCGCTGATCGCGAACGACTGGACGCTCATTCGGACGTTAAATCTCTTGGAAGCGGATGCCGCGAAAAAGATCGCCGATCACGAATCACCCCTCGCTGGCGCGTCGGGCTTGTCTGATCGTGAGCCGTTTCCCAATGACGACGAATCGAAGGAACCGACGCTGAAGATTGCGCAACGGCATCCGTTTGCATGGCGCGGAACTCTGCGGGCAAAGACAGATGCAGACATCGGACTTGCTGCCGCCTTCGCAGAGTACGAGAAAGTGATCGCACTTGAACAAGCTTTGCGAGCAGACGCGAAAGAAGACAAGCTCGATCGAGTGGCTCAGGATGCAGTCGATGTCGCGCTCTTCACGCATCAATCAAACTGGTGGGCCGCGCGACAGCGACTCGGTCGGGATCTCTCCTTGTCAAAGACGAAGCCTGACGATCGTGGCTTAAACTGGTATCCGATCGCGCTGGGGCAGAGCGTCGCGATGCTCGCCGAGTTGCGGCAGACACTCGGAGCGGAGCCGTTTGATCGGCTGATGGATGAGTTCGGATTGAAACACGCCGGCCGCGAGATTGACTTCGCTGAGTTCCGATCGCACTTTGAAAAGAGTGTCACGAACGACATGAAGGTTACGACGACCGTGAAAGACATCTTCAGCAAGTGGCTCGATCAAAATGTCGCCGCGAAGGATCACGTCGGTGGATGCTGGTCCATTCATTCGTTCGAGATGGAATTGGACAAAACGCTGATCGTTTTCGGCGGAAGCGTGAACGCGGTCGCGAATCGGGAAATTGCCGAGCGACTGCAACGCGCGGTCGCTCGCCGATTTGGCAATTCGTATGTGACACTGAAATCGGATCGCGACGTCACGGAAGCGGACCTCAAGTCACATCACTTGTTGATTGTTGGCGAGCCGACGAGCAATTCGTTGCTGTTGAAAGCGGCGGCAATGTCGCCAGTGAAGTTTTGTTCGCAATCATTTGTTGTGCGCGGTGAGACATTCTCAGATCACGGCAGCGGCGTGATTGTCGCGAGCGACAATCCGTGGAACGACCGCTTCAGCGTCGTGGTTTTTGCCGGCTTGAGTTCACGTGCGACGTATCATGTTGCGGAGGCGTTGTCGCCCGACGAAGAGACGTCGCCGCAGATCGTGGTGATGCCAGCGAATCGCTCAGTACGACGGTTGGTGGCTCGCTGATACGGACTGTTTAAACCCTTGCCATCGGGGGGTAAACGACGCTGCCGAGCGCAACCAATGTGGCACGACGCTCCGCGTCGTGAATCGCGACGCGGAGCGTCGTGCCACATTGCGTGTCGACACGAATTTGAAACTTAGTGGTGCAGTACGGTTTCACTTTTTTTCGCCAGCTGGTTCTTCAACAGCCGGCGCTACCGGAGGAGACGACTCTGATGCGGTAGAGAAGGCATCGTCGCGATCGGCTTGCGCGACACGAGGAGCACTCGGAGTTCCTGTAGTCTTTTCGTTTGCCGCGATTGCCCGCAGTTCCGTAGTCTTTTCGAGTTCTGCCAAAATTCCGTCGTCGACTTCGAGCACGTCTTGTGGAGGAGTTTGCGTCAGCGATTTTCCCTGGGGTGTTACCCCATTGTCAGCGGAACGTCGAATCGCGGGACCGGTCTTGGAAGGCTTGAATTGCACTTTCTTCGATGGGGATTCGATCGCGTTGTCTGGCAACTTTGATTTGTCGGTCACTTTGTTGTTGGCCGGGTCCGGAAGTTGTCGCGTCGGCTTATTACTGCTTGGTGATGCGCGATCGATGTTCGTCGTTTGCGAGTTTGGCTTCGGCTCAGCATTGCGGTTGGGAATGTTGAGCTTCATGCCGACTTTCAAATCGTCAGGACTTTTCAGTTGGTCGCGGTTGGCCTGAAAAATATCCAAATAGCGGGCTTGAGTACCGAGATACTTTCCCGCAATGGAAGAGAGAGTTTCTCCGGCCACAACGACATGGTTCCGCAAATTGTTGGAGCCATTGGATGACGTCTCTCCGTTTTTTAGTGCGAGGGCATCGCCGTTCTTCGGACGAACGGCCCACTCCTTGTTGTGTTCCGGCATCGGGACCGCAGGCGATTCGTCATCTGTCGGCGGAGTGAGCACGACAGTGCCGGAAGAATCCGGACTCCAAGGCCGCTGGTCCAACGGGTCTTTGGAGGTATTCTTTTTGCGCGTGCTGCCGGCGCGATCGGCATCAGGATTCAGGTAATCCGGGATTTCCCACGGTCGGGAATTGCGATCGTTTCGCGGTGTGTTGCCGTTGCTCCGTCGCGAATCAGGTTCCGAGTACGGGAGTTTGTCTCCTTGAGCGATCGTTGAGTCCAATCGCTGCGGATTTTTGAGTTCGGGCGCATTGCCCCGCGGAGCGTCATCACGAATGAAGAACGCACCGACAATGCTGCACAGCAGAATGGCTAACGCTAATCCGACTTTCTTATCTCGTTGCATGGCACTCCCTCGTTGGATGCGAACGTAGTGATGGTGTCGATCCCAAGGAGAATGTGCCCTCGACAACGACGTTGAGGATTGGAAACGGGCGGAACGATGCCGAATTTCCACATTTGGTTTCCGGTAGGGACGGTCTTGAGTGATTGACCTGATCTCGTGCAATTTTTTTCCGAATCGCGCGGAATAGCCGTTTGACAACGACTGATGTTTGCCTCGTGTATTCGACGATTGACTCGAATAGCCGACATTATCGTTGCGACACCGATAACCAGAGGCAGCGGACGATCCAGTTTCCGCTTCCGTAGGGGAGCCGCCCGCATCAATCACTCCCCCACGGTCGTGGTACGGATTTCTTCTGGCCAACAACACTCCTTTCTTTGACCGCACGAGGTATCGTCAGAAGTCTGTCACGAGGCTTGGATCAGCGTTGAAGCGACTTGGTTTGCTTGCTAGAGTCCCGCCTCGTTTCACCGGATCAGTGATGTTTGAGTCACGTTCAGTTTCCCAGAGATCAGACGGAGTCTTCAGCAATGGGTGTTAAGAGAACCGGTCGCGGCCGACGTAAGATTGGCAGCAACAAGCGACGTATGCGTGCTCGTATTCGACATCGCAAGTAATCATCGCGCCGCCCCGAGGGCGGTTAATGTCACACACACCAAACCAGCGGGGCAGTCGCTCGAATGCCTCGCTGGTTTTTTTGTTGACGGAGAGTGAGCGTCAGCGAGACGGTCGGGGCTGCTTGACACTCCACATCCATCAAGGGATGCTGTTCCGAGCCGTCACGCACTCCAGTGGGTGAAGTCCCCGCCGTTTAACGTCCTGCCTTGGGAACCTCGGATTCAGGAGCGACGAAACGCTTCGATTCTCTGCCGCCGCCGAGCGGCCCACGCCTTCCGGAAAGGATTACCTCATGATTCGTCTTGCTCCTCGCGCTCTGATTTTGGCCATGATGATGGTCTCGTCGATTTTCAGCGTTGGCTTGTCGCAAACAGTCGCTGATGAACCGGTGACGGAAGAAAAACTCAATCAACTCAAGCAGCAGGCGGACGAAGCAAAAGGCCGCAAAGAGGCCGCATCGCAGCAACTGAAAGTCGTGCAGGACAAAGCGAAATCGCTCAGCGATGAAATCGCGAAGTTGAAGACATCACTGACGATGGCTCAAACGACGCTGAAGACGAGTGAAGAAAAACTCAAGCCGGCTCAAGAGGCGGCCACAAAAGCGGAAGCCGCGAATGTCGCCGCGACAAAAGTTTTCACCGACACAAAGGCCGCTGCTGACGCCGCGACGAAGGCCGCTGAAGAAGCGAATAAAAAGGCCAAAGAAGAAGAAGCGAAAGCTCAAGCCGCGCAGAAAGCGGCTGCCGAGGCAGTTGCGGCCGTCACCACGACAACGCAAACGATCGAAGTCGCAAAGAAGACGATCGCGGACTCGACGGTTGTGCTCACGAAATTGGATAGCGATGTGAAGGCGTTTCAGCCGGAGGTTCAAAAGACCGCCGAGGCTCTCGCAGCAGTGAATACTGAATGGGTGACGAAACAGCGCGCGGTTGAAGGGGGTTTGATTGGTTTGGGCCGGATGGTGTCGTTCTCGCACTCAGTCGCACCGATCTTCGCGAAGCGTTGCTTGGCGTGTCACAATGCTCGCACGGCAAAGGGGCGGTACAACATGGAGACGTTTGCCGCGATCCTCAAAGGTGGCGAAAGCGGTGAGGCGGTGAAACCGGGCGACATGGGCTCAACGTTGCTCGCGTTGCTCAAAGATGGCTCGATGCCCAAAGACGCCGATCCGCTGACTAAGGAACAAATCGCAACGGTCGAGAAGTGGATCGCGACCGGTGCGACTTTGAATGCCGGGATCGAGCCGACATCGCAGTTGATTCGCATTGTGCCGAAAGAGATTCAGCCGCCGGCTCCGGACAAATACCCCGTTCCGGTGCCAGTGACGGCGGTCGCGTTTAACACCGATGGCTCACTGCTGGCGACATCGGGATATCACGAAGTAGTGTTGTGGAATCCGGCGGACGGAGCGCTCGTGCGGCGGATTGGCAATGTCGCGGAGCGAGTTTATGACCTCGAATTCAGCGCCGATGGCAAGACGTTGTTTGTGGCTGCGGGAACACCGGCTCAAATTGGCGAGGTCAAAATTTTCAATGTGGACAACGGCCAGTTACTCGGCGATTTGGTTTCGACGGACGATTCGGTTTTCGCGGTGTCACTGAGTCCTGATGGCACGAAGTTGGCCTGCGGCGGCGCGGATCGTGCGATTCGAGTCTTTGAAGTGGCGACCGGCAAAGAGTTACTGGCGATCGAAGATCACGCGGATTGGGTCATGGACGTAGCTTGGTCGCCGGATGGAACTAAGCTCGCATCGGCCAGTCGCGACAAGACGGCCAAAGTTTTTGATCTGAAGACCGGCGATTCGTTGGTGACGTTCAACGCGCACGCTCAGCCGGTATTCGGCGTTGGGTTTTCGCCGGACGGGAATCAAGTGGTGAGCAGCGGCGCGGACAAGCAAATTCGCGTGTGGAATGTTTCCGACGCGGCACAGGTTCGCGCGATCGGCGGTTTTGGCGGCGATGTCTTCCGCATCGCGACGACGAAGGAAGGGATGATCTATTCATCGAGTGCCGACAAGACCGCACGCATTCATAAGTTTGCGGACGGCGGCCAAGTCTTCTCGTTGGCTGGCCATACCGACTGGGTCTATTCCGTGGCGTTCAACGCCGCGAGCAAGCGTGTGGCTGCCGGCAGCTATACCGGCGAGGTTCGGCTATGGAATACGGATGACGGCAAGGAAGTGAAGATGTTTATTGCCGCTCCGGGTTACGCCCCGCCGGTCGCGAAATAGTTTTGCGGTCGATACCAAAATGGAAAAACGCCGTCGGACAGCAATCGTCCGACGGCGTTTTACGTTTGGATAAAGGCCCGCGTTCTGGCGAAACGCGGCTACAAGAGTTGCTACGCCGCTGCTGAGTCATCGCGTGGGAACAGCCGTGACTGACCTCGGACAACCTCTGGCGTCAGAACGTACTTCTTACCCGCTTCTTGATCCGGAAGGTCGAAGAGGATGTCGAACATCGCGCTCTCGATCACACTGCGAAGTCCGCGAGCCCCCGTGTCTTTCTGGATCGCGATCTTGGCGATCTCACGCACCGCTTCCGGCGTGACTTCGAGCTGAGACTCTTCCATCTCGAAGAATTTTTGGTACTGCCGGATGAGTGCATTTTTGGGCTCGGTCAGCACATGCACAAGGTCCGTTTCCGAGAGTTTACTGAGCGTCGTCAGCACGGGCAGACGACCGACCAATTCGGGGATGAGGCCGAACTCAAGAATATCTTCCACGTTGGTTTCATGGATGACATCGTGGCGGCGTTCTTTGTTGTCAAACGCGGCGTTGTCCTGGCCAAACCCGATCATCTTGCGGCCGAGTCGGCGACCGACGATGTCTTCCAAACCGACAAACGTCCCGCCGCAAATGAAGAGGATGTTGGTGGTATCGACTTGGATGTATTGCTGTTCGGGATGCTTGCGGCCTCCTTGAGGCGGTACGTTTGCGACGGTTCCTTCGAGCATCTTGAGCAACGCTTGCTGGACACCTTCGCCGGAGACGTCGCGAGTGATCGACACGTTGCTGGATGTCTTGCCGATCTTGTCGATCTCGTCGATGAAGACGATGCCTCGTTGAGCCGCTTCGATATCGAAGTCGCAAGAGTGCAGCAGCTTCAACAGAAGGTTCTCGACATCCTCGCCGACATAGCCGGCTTCGGTCAGCGTCGTCGCGTCACCGATGGCAAACGGGACTTGCAGGAATTTCGCCAGCGTTTTGGCAAGCAGCGTCTTGCCCGATCCGGTCGGACCGATCATCAACACATTCGACTTTTCGATTTCGACTTCGTTGTCAGCTTCGGTGTTGAGCATCAATCGCTTGTAGTGGTTGTGGACCGCGACCGCGAGCACTTTCTTCGTGTGGTCTTGGCCGACGACATAGCTATCGAGATGGCTCACGATATCCCGCGGTGTCGGAACTTTCGTGAAGAGTTTGTGGGGCGTACCACGGCGTCGGCGTTCTTGATCCAGAATTGATTGACACAGTTCGACGCACTCGCCGCAGACGTAGACATCGTCCGGTCCTTCGACCAGCGGGCCGACTTCGCGGTAGCTCTTGCGACAGAAAGAACAGCTTGCGTTCTTTTTGCCGGTCGGGCCACGCTTGCTTGGACCGGTTGTAAAATCTTTACCAGAAGAGGCCATGTGGGTTCCTTCAACGCTGTCGGTCAAACCTCAACACCTTGGGACGGCGATCACGATCTTCTCGCCTGGTGAGGAGACAGCGTCCGTGCTCTCCTGAAAACTTTTGTCAGAGCCGCTCAGGTTGAGCGAGCAAGCTCCGACAGCAGACACGCTGGGCAAGCGAGTCTCCACCGATATCGGCACCCCTCATGGCGGGCATCAGTCGCTATTTGGATGCGAGGTTCCGACCGAATCACCGGCAGAAGGTCCGTTTCCGGAAATGTCCTTCTGGCCTACCTCACCTGATTTCTTAAAAAGTTGTTCGCGAATCGTCTTGTACTCGTCGGCAGACAATTCACCTCGTTGATGAGCGTTGCGGAATTCCAAAAGGAGCTGCTCCGGCGAGGACTCTGATTGTGATTGACTGCGAAGCCATTCTTTCAACTTGATCACGATCGCGAACAGCACGATCACGGCGATGGCCACGAGCACCACCCAAATCCAGCCGTGGCCCTTTGTGAATTGCGAAATCAACGACTGCGCTGTCACTCGTTTGGCAGCAAGAATCACCGGTCAGCCCTTTCGTTTCAGGGATCACTCAATCGGTGGGGATTATCCGTTGCATTCAGAATCGGAACAAGACCGGTCAGTGAGATGAAACGAACTTCGGCTCGCGCTAGAATCCGCCGCTCAATTTCCGTTCGCTCAACCTTGAGGTGCTTCCATGAGTTCTCCCTCTGACCTGCAACGCGTTCTGGACTGCGGCATCGTCGCGATCATCCGAGCGACTTCTGGCGACCAATTGGTGAATGTCGCGCGGGCTTTATACGAGGGAGGAATCGACATCGTCGAAGTGACGTTCACGGTTCCCAACGTGCTCGAAATTCTTGCTGCGGTCAAAAAGGATCTCGGTCCAAAAATTCTGTTGGGTGCTGGAACGGTTCTCGATCCAGAAACCTGTCGAGCAGCACTTCTTGCCGGAGCAGAGTTCATCGTCTCGCCCACGATCAATCTCGATGTCATCAAGCTCTGCAAGCGATACAGCAAGCTGGTGATGCCCGGAGCGTTCACACCGACGGAGATCATCACCGCTTGGGAAGCGGGAGCCGATATCGTGAAATTGTTCCCGGCAGACTGCGTCGGGCCGAACTATCTCAAGGCGATTCGCGGCCCGCTCCCTCAAGTTCGCATCCTCCCGACGGGAGGTGTGGACCTGAAAACCTTGCCGGAGTTCGTCAAAGCGGGAGCGTGTGCCGTTGGACTCGGAAGTCAACTTGTTGAGAAGTCCGCTGTTGAGTCAGGCAACATGGATCGCATCCGCGATTTGGCCTCACAGTATGTCGCGCTGATGAAGCAGTGCCGTAGTGGGACGTGATCGCATTCCGTCTTTGTTCCCGTAGCCCAGTTTTCTAAACCGGGTGTCTTCGTTTCACCCGGTTTGGAAAACCGGGCTACGGAAGTGCGTCCGCCCTCCCCCATTTTGCCTGTGTGGAAATATCCGCCGCGTCCCGACGTTCGTTTCAAGTCCTACGACGCTTGCCGCCGATACGGACGAGGAGGTTCGGTGCATCGCGCAGATGCTCCGTTCAATCGGCGTTTGCTGCCGGAGAATGGAACGCTCGCACCGACGTGGAGACGTCCGTATGAAACCGATTCTTCGCTGGATGATTTGCTGGGTCTGCTTGTTGAGCACGGTACAAGCCGAGGCGCAGCAGCTTCCCAATCCAATCTTTACCAATCAACCGAACTTTCGCATTCCGTTTCGGTTCGATCAAACCGAGATGCGCAAATTGCAGGCGAAGGAAATTCGTCTGTTCTTGTCACGCAACGGCGGACTCGATTGGCAACACGTTCAATCGGTCGCTGCTGACGCGAGTCGCTTTGATTTCAAAGCGACAGTCGATGGCGAGTTCTGGTTTGCCGTGCGGACGCTCGACGGACGCAATCAATTGCATCCGGATAACAACGTGGCCGAGCCCGGTCTCATCGTTGTCGTTGATCGCCAAAATCCTGATCTCCAGTTGCTCCTTCAGCAGAGTGAGCCCGGCAAAGTCAGTCTCTCGTGGAGCGCGTCCGACGCGAATCTTGACCCCAGCAAACTGGTGCTCGAATTCTCGCAAGGCGGAGCCGAATGGCAGCCTGTCAGCGTGAAAACTCAAGCCGCCGGACAGACCGCGTGGAGCGTACCGGCGGGTGGGCAAGTTTCTGTTCGCGGTTCCGTTTCTGATCGTGCTGGCAACGTTGGTTCGGCTCAGACGGCGATCATGTTGCAAACATCGGGGCAACAACCGATGAACCAGCAGCCAATGGGACAACAAACACCGGCGGGACAAATGCGTCGCCGCCCCGATGCCGCTGATTACACGCAGCCAGTGGCAGGATCGAATCGCGGTTCAGATTTCCCTTCGTCGAATCAATTCCCGTTTGGACCTTCCGCGAACAACAGTGTCCCTCCGGCTCCGAGCGATCCGTTCTCTTCATTCCCAACTCCGAATGCTTCGTCGGCACCGAACTTCCCGAACTCGAATTTCCCCGCCACCAAGTTCCCGACCGAAGCAAAAGCAACAAACGTATTCCCGCCATCAACGCCAATCGCCTCGTCATCAGGACAAGGGCGAGTCAGCACGGCCGAGTGGGGCATGAGCCGCAGTCGCCTTCCCGCGAGTGGTCGCTTCCGCGCGGTGAAGTCGCATCGTTTTGAAATCAACTATCGCATCGACGATGTCGGACCTTCGGGTGTCAGTGCCGTTGAACTTTTTGTCACTCAGAATAACGGCCAGAAGTGGTGGAAGTACGGCGAAGATCCAGACAAGCAAAGCCCGTTTGTCGTCGAAGTTCCTGAAGACGGCATCTACGGCTTCGGCATCCGAGTTCGTAGCGGAGCGGGACTCGCCGACGATCCGCCTCAGTCCGGAGAAGAACCGGCAATTGTGATCGTGGTCGATCGCACGCCGCCGGTCGTTCAACTTTTGCCGGTTCAACAAGGTGCTGGTGGCTCGATCAATAAGCTTTCGATTTCGTGGCGTATCAGCGACGACAATCCGAGCGACAAGCCGGTGTCGTTGTTCTATGCCGCGAATCCGAACGGCCCGTGGGAACCGATCTGCACGTCGCAACCTGACACCGGTAACTATGTCTGGAGTGTCAATCAAGGGGTTCCGTCACGGTTGTTTATTCGCTTGCTTGCTCGCGATGCCGCTGGCAACCAAGCGTTTGTGGAAACGCCGCAGCCGATCCTCGTGGATCTCTCGAAGCCGACCGCACGCATCGTCGATGTCGAATCCAACGGTCCGCAATAAGGCGAACCGCGATTCACTGTGGTCGAACCACAAGCGCGATGAGTAAGGACGCGAGGAAAAACCGGTCTACGGAATCATTCTTCCTTGCCTCCAAAGTGGCGGTTTGCAAAAAGTACGGCCGATCTTTGCTGCGAAGTTGTGAAAACCCGCGAGTGCGGTTTGTGTCATCTCGATCAGGCCACATACCCAAACGTGTGCTGAGCCCCTTCGAGTAGCAAGCAGGAGCCGCCGCGATCCAGCAAGCGGACGACCTCAGCTTCTGATGCAAGCGGCGTCATGCAGTGGCTTTCGACAACGTCGTTGTTCAAGCGACTGAGCAAATACACCGATGCCCAATCGGCGGCTGATGCGAGCCGGCTCGCGGGAATCAAATCGGGAGGGCATTCGATCCGCAGCGGCTTGAGCGCTTCGCGTGGCGTTTCGCTCTGACGCAAGAACTCGAAACCTTCGCTCGGCTCTGCGGTGAGGCTTGTGATCAACACAATTTTGCCGCGACGCTGCACAAGATTACGAGCGGTCTGCAGCGCGGCTCCGATTTGTTCCCAGCTTGTCTCTCCCCCATCGGCATCGACGGCGGCAACAACAACCTCGCAACGCTGCGGCAGTTCGACATGCCAATGCTGTTTCAACCAAATGCGCCCCGCAGCCGTTACGGCATCGAGCGCTCCGCAAAGCAAACCCGCTGGTTGACCACCGACACTCGGCAGCACTTGCACGCCCATTTGGACGCCCAAGAGCCACGCCACTTCATCCTGAAGTTGTCGCAGCGGACGATCATCTTCAGGACGCAATTCCGAATGATCTTGGCCGCGCGCTTTCGCCATCGCTTCAACATTCGATAGCCCAGGAAAGATCGCACTGCTGGCGTTCCGAATTCCTAACAGCGGATCGAAGCCGACCGAACCGACAGGCAGGACGACATCCGCTTCGACAATCTCGCGTGCCAAATAAAGTCGCTCGCCGCCAGCCGAGTTCGCGAGATACGTTTCACGTTTCTTGTCGGTCGCGTCATGCACGACCCACTTCACAGCAGCGCGAACAGACTCCGGCAATGCGGCTCGCGGGTCAGGGAGTTTGCCCACTTGCCATGAAGCCGGCTGCAAGATCGTGACGTCTTCGGGACGCACCGACCGACGTTCAAAATGAGACCACATGCCGGCGATGACTTGAGCGGCACCCGGCGTATGTCGATCGAGCGCAATCGCGATTTTGTCTTCCGGAACGACCGCCATTTCGAGCGGCGGAAAATCGAGCGGCTCTTGAAGCTGCTCGCGCACATCCGCCACAAAGTTGGTGCTCGGCTCCGGAGGCCGATGCCGTCGCACGATGCGGTTCGGATCAAGGTCAAACTGAAAACATTGTCCCTCGCCATACCGAAGGCTTTGAGCGACAGAACTGCGAGCGGCCATGATCTCACCTGATTCCGACTGCTTTTCCTGCCGTCGATTTTTGAGGGTAAATTATCGAGGCGGGACGATAGGCCCGGCTCGGCATGGCTGCAACCACGGCACATCGTTGTCGTCACGAAACGCTTTCGAGAGCGAACGACG
>JAYUFI010000595.1:0-4698 GCA_043738805.1 Planctomycetaceae bacterium
TCTCGATCGCGAACAGCAAATCGTGCGATCACAGAAGGGTGTCGAGATCAAGTACGACATCGCAGTGATGGCGACGGGCTCCTTCCCATTCGTGCCGCCGGTGCCGGGGTTCAACAAGCAAGGAGTCTTCGTTTACCGCACGATCGAAGATCTGAATCACATCATTGAATACTCGAAGAAATCGAAACGCTGCGCCGTGATCGGCGGCGGGTTGCTCGGTCTGGAAGCGGCGAAGGCGGCGTTTGATTTGGGACTGGAAACGCACGTCATCGAATTCGCTCCACGATTGATGCCGCGACAGATTGACGACGCTGGCTCGCGGACGTTGATCAGGAAAATCGAATCGCTCGGCGTGACGGTGCATCTCAACAAGTCGACGAAAGAGGTTCACGGCAACGGGAAGGTCGAGCGGATGGAGTTCAACGACGGCGTGTCGCTCGACATGGACATGATCATTGTCTCGGCGGGAATTCGGCCGCGTGACGACTTGGCCAAAGAGTCGGGAATCGAAGTGGGGCAGCGCGGCGGCATCAACGTCGACGACCGGCTGCAAACTTCCGATCCGCACATCTTCGCGATCGGCGAATGTGCTCTGCATCGCGGCATGATTTACGGGCTCGTTGCTCCCGGCTACGAAATGGCGGAGATCGTCGCGGCGAATCTTACCGGTGGCGGCGATCGGCATTTCTCCGGGACCGATCTGTCAACGAAGCTGAAGTTGATGGGCTGCGATGTCGCATCGTTCGGCGATTACGAAGCTCCGACCGAACGTGCGATCCCACTGACGTTCGAAGACCCGTTCAGCGGCGTCTACAAAAAATTGCTCTTCAGCTTGGACGGCACGAAAGTGCTCGGTGGAGTGCTCGTCGGGGATGCGAGCGATTACGGCACGTATTCGATCATGGCCAAGAGCGGACAAATTCTGCCGTGCAAGCCGCACGAATTGCTCGTCGGCAAGTCGGGTGGCGGTGTGTCGCTCGGCGGTGTCGATTCAATGCCGGATAACGCGCAGATTTGCTCGTGTAACAACGTCAGCAAGGGAGCGATTTGCTCGGCGATACGCGACGGCGGCTGCGATACGCTGGACGCCGTGAAGAAATGCACGCGCGCGGGAACCGGCTGCGGCGGCTGTGTGCCGCTGGTCACTGACCTTTTCAAAGCGGAACTCAAGAAGTCGGGCAAGACGGTGTCAAATGCGTTGTGCGAACACTTCGCACTCTCACGCACCGAGCTGTTCGCCGTCATCAAGATCAAAGAGCTGAAGACGTTTGACGCAGTCATTCAACACTGTGGCAAAGGTTATGGTTGCGAAATCTGCAAGCCGACCGTGACGTCGATCCTAGCGAGCTTGTGGAACGAAGTGATCGTCAACGACGAACATGCGACCTTGCAGGACACGAACGATCGGTTCCTCGCGAACATGCAACGCGGCGGTTTGTACTCGGTCGTGCCGCGAGTTCCCGCCGGAGAAATCACGCCTGACAAGTTGATCGTGTTGGGGGACGTCGCAAAGAAGTACGGGCTCTACACGAAGATCACCGGCGGACAACGGATCGACTTGTTCGGGGCTCAGGTGCAAGACCTGCCTGATATCTGGGAACAATTGGTCGATGCCGGTTTTGAAAGCGGTCACGCTTACGGCAAAGCTCTGCGCACGGTGAAGAGTTGCGTCGGCACGACATGGTGCCGATACGGCGTGCAAGATTCGGTCGGTTTCGCGGTACGCGTCGAGAACCGGTACAAGGGGATTCGCGCTCCGCACAAAGTGAAGATGGCGGTCAGCGGTTGCGTCCGCGAATGTGCCGAAGCTCAAGGGAAAGACGTCGGACTGATTGCGACCGAGCACGGCTACAACCTTTATGTCTGCGGCAACGGCGGCGCGAAGCCGCGTCATGCGGAGTTGATTGCCAGCGACATCGACGAAGAGACGGCGATCAAATACATCGACCGCTTCTTCATGTACTACATCATGACCGCCGACCGTCTGACGCGCACGTCGGTCTGGTGCGAGAAGCTCGAAGGAGGCATCGATCACATCCGCGATGTCGTCGTAAACGATAAGCTGGGGATTGCCGCCGAACTTGAAGCGATGCTGCAACGGCTGGTCGATACCTACGAATGTGAATGGGCGGCCGTCGTCCGCGATCCGGAGAAACGCAAACGGTTTCAACAGTTCGTCAACACGGACGAGACCGAGTCGTGTATCGAGATCGTTCCCGAACGCGGTCAAGCTCGACCGGAGTTCTGGCCGAACGAGTTTGTGTCGCTGGAGCAGTTCCGCGAAATGAGTCTTAGTAGCCCTGTCGCTCCGCGACAGGAACAGCCGGACGAGGATTCGGCTACTGCGTCTCTTTCGACGCCATTTGCGCAATCGGCTTTCCTGTCGCAGAGCGACAGGGCTACATGGATCACCGTCGGCAAAGTTTGGGACTTCCCGAAGGACGGCGGGGCGACGATCAAATACGGTCAGGTACAGATCGCGGTCTTCAACTTCACGTCACGCGGCGAGTGGTACGCCAGCCAGAACATGTGCCCGCACAAGAAAGCGTTTGTGTTATCTCGTGGGATCATCGGCGACGCAGCGGGAGTTCCGAAGGTTGCCTGTCCTCTCCACAAGAAAAACTTTTCACTGGAAACGGGCGAGTCGCTGCAAGGTGAGGAATATCGCATCCGCACGTTCCCCGTGCGGATCGAGGGCGATGATGTGCTGCTCGAACTGCCGCCGACGGATGAACTCGATCAAGAACTCGCCACGGAAATCGGTTGCCGCCTCGCAACCACGTGCGAGACGAATTGCGAATCCTCAGCCGCTCACGCTCATGAAACGGCTCATTCTCGCGAACTGATGGAAGTTTAGGTGACACGATGTCGGCCACGCTTCCCGAAGCCACCTCGGCTGATTCGCCCAAGGACCGTGCGGAAATGTTGTTCGCACTCCCGGTCGTCGAACTCACGCAATCGTCAGAGCGAATGAGGCCCATCAGTGCCTGCGCGGCCGACGGCCAATCGCTGCTCGAACGCCTCTTGGCCGAACAGCAGCAACTCACCGCCGTTGAAGAATTCTCGCGTCGCCACGATGACGGCGAATTCCCCGCTCAGTCGCGGTACTACAAGTCGTTGATTCCCGCGAGTCCACCCGGTCCCGGACAGCAGTACGCGTTCGAGGTCGATCTCGATCGCTGCTCCGGATGCAAAGCGTGCGTGACGGCGTGTCACTCGCTCAATGGATTGGATCAGAACGAAACGTGGCGTGACGTCGGTCTGCTCATCGGCGGGACGACGTTGAATCCGGTGATGCAGCACGTGACGACCGCCTGTCATCACTGCATCGAACCGGCGTGCATGACTGCCTGCCCGGTCGATGCGTATGAAAAAGATTCGGTCACCGGGATCGTGAAGCATCTCGACGATCAATGCTTCGGCTGTCAGTACTGCACTCTGGCCTGCCCGTATGACGTGCCGAAGTATCATGCGGAAAAGGGAATCGTCCGCAAGTGCGACATGTGCTCGGATCGGCTCGCGAACGGCGAAGCTCCCGCCTGCGTGCAAGCGTGCCCGCACGAGGCGATCGCGATTCGCATCATCGACCGAGCCCAAGTCGTCGAAGACTCCGAAGCGAACGTTTTCCTGCCAGCCGCTCCCGATCCGCAAATCACTCTGCCGACGACGACCTACAAATCGAAGCGTGTCTTTCCGCGTAACTTGTTGCCAGCCGATTTTCATTCGGTCTCGATTCAACATCCGCACTGGCCGTTGATCATCATGCTGGTGCTGACGCAATTTTCGGTCGGAGCGTTTTTGATCGGCCTCGCGCTGGAACGCTTTCTTTCGGTCGAGTTGATCGCCGCAATCCGCCCGCTGCACTCGGCAAACGCGCTGCTGTTCGGGCTACTCGCGCTGGGAGCCAGCACGCTGCACTTGGGCCGTCCGCAGTTTGCGTATCGAGCGGTGATCGGACTGCGGCACTCGTGGCTCAGTCGCGAGATCGTCGCTTTCGGTGCGTTCGCGGGAGCCGCGCTGTTGTATGCGGCGGGGAATTGGTTTGGACTGGAAGCGTTCGGACTTTCATCGAATCTGCGACCCGCACTGGCGTGGTCGGTCGCTGGCTCCGGACTGATCGGCGTGTTTTGTTCGGTGATGATTTACGCCTTCACACAGAAAGCGTTCTGGAGCTTTCCGCTGACGGCGACGAGATTTTTTCTGACCTCGGCCCTGCTGGGGATCGCCGCCGTGTGGCTGACGTTGCTGATTTTGGCCGTGATCAAGAACGGCGTCGTCACGGAATTGCTCGTTCGCCGCGGCGGCGTCATCTGCGAAACGCTGATGCTCGTGACCGCGACGAAGCTGATCTTCGAGGCATTGATTTTCCGACACCTCTTCCGAGCACAGACAACGCCGCTGAAACGTTCGGCCCAGTTAATGACCGGCCCGCTGGCCCGCTTCACACAAGCTCGCTTCGCCTGCGGAGTGCTCGGCGGCCTGTTGATGCCGGCGCTGCTGCGGCAACTGATCACACACGCGGCCCCGACAGCACCGTCTGTCATCGCCGCCTCGGCCCTGTTGTTTGTCGCTTGCTTGGCGAGCGAATTGTTGGAGCGATACCTGTTCTTCGCGGCAGTCGCCTCGCCACGAATGCCGGGAACGATGAGAAGCTAACTCTCAAAATAAACCACTTCCCCACCGAGCTTGTCTCGGTGG
>JAYUFI010000596.1:0-1756 GCA_043738805.1 Planctomycetaceae bacterium
ACTCGTGATCGACGCGGGGGCCGATGGCTCACAAGCGATTGAGGCGGTCAAGAAGCTGATTGCGTTGACTCCGAAAGAAGGTCCGCAAGTCGCCGTGGAAGAGAAGATCGGCGACGCGACTTTCTACCGTCCGAAAGAACGCGGACAGAATGAGCCGGAGTTTCACGTCGGTTATCGCGGCTCGCAGTTGATCATCACGTTGGGCCAAGAGACGCCGAAGTTACTCGTCGCCAAGTTGGCCAAGCCTGGTAAACCGGCCGCGTGGTTGACGAAGCTCTCGACCGATCTTGCTGTTGATCGCCCTTCGCTGCTGGCCCACTTCAATGTGGAGCGAATTCTCAAGACCGTGGAACCGCTCATCACCGATCCGATGGCGGTGAAGGTTTTGGACGCACTGGGTGTGATGAAGGTCAAGCATTGGTCGAGCATCAGCGGGCTGGACAAAACGGGGATGCACGCGAACTCGGTACTCGTCACCGACGGCGCACCGACGGGCTTGTTTGATCTCGTGCCGAACAAACCGCTAACGATCGACGCCTTCAAAAAGATTCCGGCCAACGCGGTGAATGCGACGGTGGCGCGATTCGATCTCGCCTATCTGTTTGACAAAGTCATGACGGGGATCGAACAGGTTGATCCGAACGTACGGCAGATGATCGAAGGACAAATCGCCCAGATTGAACCGCAACTGGGATTCTCGATCAAAGAGGATTTGCTCGCGGGCTTGGGCGATACGTGGTCGGTTTACGTCTCGGCCAGTGAACCGGGCCTTTTGTTCGTTCCTGGGCTCGTCATTTCGGCAAGCGTTCGCAAACAGGAGAGTGTTGCGAAAGTTTTGGAAGTCTTCGTGGCGGCGGCTCAAGCGGCACTCGCCAACGCTGGGCCGCAAGCGCCGTTCTCACTTCAGGAGTTCACGGCGAAGGGCGAGAAGGGCTATCGCATCGTCATCAACAACTTGCCGATCGCTGTGGCACCGACTTGGGTGCTGACGAAAGATCAACTCGTCATCGGCCTGACGCCGCAATTGGTCACGGCTCATTTGGGAGCGGCTGGCAAAGCCTCAATGGCGGACAACGAGCAGATCAAAGCGGCGTTCCAGTGGGCTCCGAAACCGACCGTCGTGAGTTACTCCGATCCGAAGCCGACCGTGCAAACGATTTACACGTTGGTCGGTTCGTTCGGCCCGCTGTTGACGGGCCAGTTGGCTCAGCAAGGGATCAACTTCAACCTCCCACCGCTGCCGCCGTTCGGAGATATCGAACAACATCTCGCCCCGTCCGTCTCGACAATCGCACGCATGGAAAACGGTTGGCGAACGGAGAGTCACGGCGTGATTCCGAGTTTCACGCAAGTCGGCCCTGCCGGTGCGGGCGTTGCCGTCGGTTTGCTTTTGCCCGCCGTGCAACAAGCGCGAGAAGCCGCTCGACGATCGCAGGGGAAGAACAACCTGAAGCAGATTGCCCTGGCGATGCACAATTTTCATGACACCTATCGGAAATTTCCGGCCGCCGCGACAGTGGATAAGAAGGGCAAGCGACTGCTGAGTTGGCGAGTCCACATTCTGCCGTTCATCGATCAAGCACCGCTGTATCAGCAATTCCACCTCGACGAACCCTGGGACAGCGACCACAACAAAGAACTCATCAAGAACGTGCCGCCGGTCTACGTTTCTCCGAACTACGAGGACTTAGCCAGAGAAGGAAAGACCGTGTACCTCGTCCCCACCGGGAAGAGCGCCGCCTTTGAAGGAAATGAA
>JAYUFI010000597.1:0-4692 GCA_043738805.1 Planctomycetaceae bacterium
AAAATCATTGTTGGCCAATGGTCATGAGAAAGGAATTCTTGGCGTCACGTTGTGTTCTTTGTGCCTTTGCATCGAAGACCGCTCTGTGTGGGTAAGTCAGTCACGAAAAGGTTTTGACAGGCTCAATGCCACTTCTGTTCTTCGTGTCCTCTGTGTTGAAATCTTGAAACACAGAGGTGCTGAGGTCACAGAGATTGTCAAAAAACTCCTTAGCCAACTTAGTTCACGAGATGGAAACGAGCGAGAGGTTCTTTTCACGCGGCTTCACCACGGGTTGTTGGCCGAGGAAGTCGAGCGATGTTTCGCCGCGTTCCGCCGCATGAACCAGTTGGGCCATTTCCCAAGCGGTGACGTAGTGATATCGGAATTGCGGATGAGTGGCCGCGATCTGCGACAGTTCTTGGTGAAAACGAACGGTCGGATCGCCGAGCAGCGTGTCAATGTTGCCGTTCTTGCAGCCGTGCGAATGCAGTTTGACGAAGAGCCAATTTGGACGACCGGCAACGTGTACTCCGGCGTTGAGCCAAAGTTGCATTCGTTTCCAAGTTGGTGCGAAGCCCGCATGAATGTCGGCGTTTTCGATGCGCGGGATCAGACCAAACTTGCGGCGTGACCAGTCGAGTTCCAGCGGACCTTGAATCATCAGCAAGTGCTCGTTCGGCGGAGCGACTCCGACACGAGCCCGCATTCCGCTGTCGTGCGACTTCCGTTGGCCGGGAATGTCGGTCGCATAATAGATGCTGTTGATTGTGCGCGTTTGTGTGTCGCACGGAGCAGACGGAGAAGTGAAGTCCGCATAGCAACCAGTCTCACGGAGTACGGTCAGTTCTTGATCGACTCCGCACCAGCGGCCATCGGGGCGGCAATTGCACAACGCCCAGTTACCGTGGATGAATCCGTAAACGATCTTGCCGGTGAGTGGATCGCGACGCAACAAACCGTGTCGATGAAACAGCGTGTCGCGAAACTGTTCAAGCTTTTCTCGAAGGCCCGCAGCAGTGTCGTCGTCGTGATGCAAATGGATATCAACATCGCCCCAACCGTCGCCGCACAAGTCTGCGAGCCGATCGAGATACGCTGGGTGATACTCGTCTTGCGGGAAGAAGAAGGAATGCTGCGGCACTCGACCGCTGCTATCGTGGAAGCGTCCGAACAAACGCGGATAGTCAGCACACCAACGATCGACGCGTGCGATCGCCGTGTCGTGATCAACGCCGTAACAACGGGGTTCGTAGTGGTCACAGATCGCGAAGAAGACGTCGAGCGGCTCTGACGAATTGAGGATGTCGTCGTGTGATTCGGTCGCACGATCCAACGCAGAATGGTTCAATGCCGCACGAACTCGCGAACTGGTCTCGCGTCGTTCGAGTTTCGGCTCCACCTTCGGAAGCAAGTAGCTCGGCAGCCATAGGTGCATCTGCCGTTGATGGATCGCGATGAGCAGCAACGCCACGAACATGCCAAGCGACAACAACGCGGTCGCAATCAATGCGCCGAACGAATTGAAGAAGATGTCAGGCATGGTTGAGGTCTTTACGTAGCCGTCACGCTCCGCGTGACGAGCAGTGCGTCTTTCGATTCGGTTTGTGAAATCAGTTCTGAATCAAGTGACGAATTGAGTCCCGCAACGCTCGGCTCATCACGCGGAGCGTGATGGCTGCGTAGATGCGACTGCGCCGCGTTGTTGAGCCAATTAGAGACGGTCACGAAATGTGTTTGTGTGTCGGCTTTCACGGCCAAGCATTCCAGAAACGTTGCTGAATACGGCTGATCGTCGTGCAGCAAAACGATGTCGCCGCCGTGAGGTTGATAACTGTCGCACCAGCGGAGCATCTCGTCTCGATCGTGCATGGCGTAGTCCTTCGTGTCCACGTTCCAGAGCACGATCGTTTGTTGCTGACGCCACAGTCCCAGCATTTTGCCGAGCGTCAAATCGCCTTTCGGCGGACGCGTGAGCCGACAATCGTGGCCGGTCAGGTCTTGCAGCAGTTGTCGGGTTTGCTGCGTCTCTCGAAGAAACGTGGCGGAGGAAATTTTGGTCGGTTCGCCATGCGACCAGGTGTGATTGCCAAGTTCGTGTCCCTCGTTGGCGATGCGACGAATCACATCGGGATAACGACGGCACGAATCACCGACGACGAAGAAGGTCGCTTTCATTCCGGTTGCCGCCAGCAAGTCAAGGACTCGCGGCGTGTGTCCGGGATGCGGCCCGTCATCAATCGTCAGCGCGACTTCCACGCGGCCCGATGTTGCTGTCGATCGTGGCCCTTGAATGAGCAACCAGCTTGGCGGAAGCGTGGCGTTGAACGTTGATTTCAGAAGTTGTCGCAGAGCACTCATGCGTCATCTCCTTGATTTTGGTTCGATGTCGTTATTGGTTCCGCGTCGGTCTTGAGCGTTGCCCGCTTCCCGCGAATCAACTGTCGCAGCAGTGTCGTGAGGCCGAGCTTGCGCACGCACGCGCGAGCCAGCCGATCAGTCAGCCGACACACTCGCAAAAAGCCGAGCCAGAACTGCGGACGCAATCCGGGTGGAACGAGCCACACACTGCCACTCTCCGAGGTCGAAGTCGCAAAGAGTCGCTTGTAGTCCGCCTCACCGCCGCCGAAGTCGAAGCGGTGCGGCGGGCTGTCTTTCAACAAGTCGTCGAGCACATGCAACAACAACACGAGTCCCGGCGAACGATCCGCGAAGTCGCGGTCGTAGCCGACTTCTTCGTAACTGAAGTGACCGTGAAACTGAGTGCCGATCAAGAACGCGACCGGTTTCTCGTCAACGTACAGCAAGTACGACCGGAGCGCATGCTGCATGGCCAAGAACGTGAAGAGTTGGGCTTCGACATCATTGTCGTGAATTCGCAAACCGAGCTGAGCGCTCTGCCAAGTTCGCTGCGAGACGACATGTGCCGCTTCGAGGAACTCGGCGACTTGTCCCGGTTCGGTGATACGCACCAAACGAGTGGCACCGATCTTCTTTTGCTTGCGACGAAACGTGCTGCGCGTCTTCGAGGAGAACTTCTGCCAGTAATCATCGGCCTTCGCAGGGAACGCGATCGTCAGCCGTTCTTGAATGCCGCTGGGGCAATACAATCGAAAGCCGTCGCTCGCGAGCGATTCAGCGGCTGCGAACAGCGGATCATTTCGTTCGAGATCTTCGATGAGCAAATAGGTCGCGCGTTGCTCACAAGCGAATGTCGCGCAGGCGGAAAGCATCTGCCGTTGCAACTCTGAGTTGATTGTTCGTTCGGTGTTCGGCGATCCGAGAAACCGATTGCCCGCCAGTCGATAGCCTGCAAACGTTTTGTTCCAACCGAAGCCGCCCGCTTGCCGAGTCGTCATTAACTTTGGCACGAGCACTCCGATCGCGATGAGTTGCTCGCCGCACGTCGCTTCGCACAGCACGAGCGGATGTGCTCTCTTCGCGACGCCGGTCTTTGTTTTGAGCAAATCCAAAGCAGGCCGTTTGAGGCACGACATCACTTCCGCAAACAGATAGTCGGGATGCTGCGTGATTCGCGCTTCGGGGTCGCGTTGGAACAGGTCCAACCAACGCCAGTAATCCACCGACAAATGCTGCTGTTCCGCAACGCCGAGCGAATGGAAGCGAATTGTGGCTGCCACGTTCGATTCGCTTGCATGTGCGGTTGGTTCGAGTTTTGTGATTGACATTTTTGTTGCTCTGTCTTGCTGAATGGGTCTTTGGAAGCAATTCGCTGCCTGAACTACGTGGCCGTCACGCTCTGCGTGACGAGCCGAATGTCTCTGGACTTTGTTGACGAGTTAAGTTGTTTTGTTTGCAGATCAAGTCGATTGACGTTCGGCTCATCACGCGGAGCGTGATGGCTACGTAGATCGACTATCGTCGCATTAGGGTCTGTTAAGGTCGCCTTCTTCCGGCGGTTGAGCCGCGAGGATCGGGCCGCTGTTGCCGATGACGAATCGGCGCAGCGGGACGAACTGGCCGTGCCAATCGTGAGCGACATCCGCCGTCATCGGACCGAGGTCTAATTCTTGATCGTGACGTTGAAAGCTGTCTTTGAGCGTGCGGATCAGTAGTAGCGTGGCAAGTGGTAAGTCGTGGTACTCGGCATCGACCGCTGTCCAAACCGTTTGCAGATGACCGAACGCCAGTGTGTGAAATCGAAATGCAATCGGTTCCGAACCAACCATGAGCAGACACAAGTCTGCCGCCTCTTGACGCCACGCGACCGGCAATAAGTCACGCAGGAATTGATGACGGTTCGGGTCGTTGAGGACTGAGTTCGATTGCGACAACTGCCGCTCATCATTGAGCGAAATTTTGAGGCATTGCTCGTAAAGGTCCGACTGATACAACGGTGCCGCGTTGTCAGAGCATTGCGGTCGAAAGCGAACAAAGCTCGTCGGGCCGAGCGACGCGAGTTGCTGCTCACCCTGTTCAATCAACGCACGCAGTTTCGGAGACAGTTGCGACCAATAGTTGTCCCACGAACCGTTCAGCGCAATAGTTGCCGAGCCGCTCCACGGATGCGGTTGCACGTCCCAGCCCGCCGCGTGCAGCGAGAACGTCGTCATCCCTTCCGGATCAGCGAGACCTCGCAAGTCGATCGTATGTCGGCGAGTCATCTCCGAACGGAGTTGAACGCCAACGGGTACCCAGTTTCCCCACGGGTTCGCACCGAGTGGCAGAAACGTCTCGTTGCCGATCGCCGGC
>JAYUFI010000598.1:0-1754 GCA_043738805.1 Planctomycetaceae bacterium
GACTTCGCACTGTACTTGGCGGCGACATGGCCAAGTGGGACAGCCATTGGCTTGATGGCCTTTTTCGCGGCGACTGCTTTGTCCTCGTCGTCATCCTCGTCATTTCGTTTCTTCACCTGCGGCGGAGCTTCCTTTGGTCCATGACACGCAACGCAGCCAACCGAGTGAAACAGCGCTTTGCCTTGCTGAAGATCAATCGGCTCGGTTGCCTCAGTCTGAAAGACGGCCTTCGACTGGGCGATCAAAAAGTGAGTCAGAGCTTCAGCGATCCGGTCTCGTTCCGCCTCCGGATGCGACATCAACACGTCTGGCATGGTTGTGCCGGGATGAGTGGCCGACGGAGATGCGAGAAATCGCCGGAGGTAATCCGGTGAGATCCGCACGCCGGCTTCGATCAAATTAGGAGCCGATTTCTCTGGCAGGGAACCTCGTTCGACGCCACTGTGACACGCCGCGCAGCGCAGTTCCGAGATCAGCACATCCCCCGCCTGAGCCTGAGTGAGCGGATGATTTCCAGGCAGAGCCGGATCGCCAGGCTCCGCCGAGGCAGTGCTGACCAGCAGAGCCGAAATCAGCACACCACAACAAAAGCGGCCAATCCTGATGGCCGCGAAATCCCGCCTCCGCAATTCAACCACCGATCGATGGTTTCTCATCGTGATCCTCGCCTTCGACTTGTACCCTAGTTTCAAAGGACATTCTTGACCGCGTTGATGAACCGGTCGATGTCTTCGTAGCGAGTTCGCGGGTTCATGAAGACCGCCTTCTCGCCGGGGATCGCACCGCAGCGACCGCGCGCGTCGTAGTTCGTGTGCGCGATGAACTCGACCCAGTTCGTGTAGAGGCCGACCTTGCCGCGGCGCAGGAAAATCTCGCGGTGGTAGCGGTTGTTGCGATCCAGTCGCGAGCGGTATTCAGCGGTGTCCTGCACGCGGCACTCGTAGTCGAACTCGGCGTCGGAATCGCTGATAAGATTGGGATTGTACAGGCGAAAGCCGACGCTCGGACCTTGGTTTTCCACAGCCATCAACTTCACGCCGGGTATTCCTCCAAGTCGGAACCGGAAGTAGTTCGCATTTTGCAGCGTGTTGGCAACGAGTCGCTGAAAGCCTTCGATCCCCAAATAGTGCAGGGCGGTGTAAGCGCCGAACACTCCCGCTGCGCCCCGCGAACACTCGATGGTCGCGTGCAGGTGAGTCTGGCCTTCCACGTTCTTCTCAAAGTAGCTGAAGTATTCCGGGTCGTGTTCGAGGGCCTTTAAGTCGTCGCGATTTTTGATCATCACGAGACTCGACGTGTAGGGCACATAGCCCCACTTCTGAAAGTCGATTGTGAACGAATCGGCGAGTTGCAGTTCGCGGAATCGCTCGACGTTTCGGCGCAGTCCGGGCAGCGTCGCCGCGTTGATGTGCAGCGGATTGTTCTGAAAGTCATAATCCAGGAAAAAGAGCAGCGTCCAGCCGATGGCGGAATCGACGTGGATGTGCGGCTTCACCGAGACCCCAAACTGTAAGCAGAGCCGGTCGCGGATTTCGACCACCGGCTGCACGCGATCGACACCAAACGTATCGGTGGTTCCCATCGTGAGCATGATCGTCGGCACCACGCATTCGAGCTGGAAGCAGGCGGTGAGTTGCCGCTCCAGATCGTCGAGATCCATGTCGTTGCTTTCGGTCGCGCGGATGCGGATGGTCTTGCGCCGAATGTTCACGCCGAGCAGCGAGAGGTTGGTCATGTTCGAGTAATGACCGACG
>JAYUFI010000599.1:0-1754 GCA_043738805.1 Planctomycetaceae bacterium
GCTCCAAAGAGAAGTCGATCAAATGCCTCTACTGTGATTGTCGGTCATTCGCTACAAAAACCACGTGGCTAGTGGTCAGCCAAATTGAAGTTGATGAAATCGTCGCCAGAGAAAGGAATCTCGGTGAGCAACGAGCGGGTAGACATCGCCGATATCCTCAAGGACATTGAGGACGCAAATGGCTGGATGGCAGCGAGCGACCTCGTGCCGTTCGCCAACAAAAATTCTTGGCGATCATCCTGCCGATTTTGGCTGCTCTCGTTGTCGCTGCATGTGGTGTTGCTGGCATTGGCTTTTGCGTTCGGCGGTTCTCGACCTTTCGGACGAGGCGGTTTGCCGGAAGGGCTCTTTTTCTCTACGACGTTTTCCACAGGTGAAGGCGCGACGTCAGGACAACGAGGCGGCAACAGTGAGATCGACACGACCATCGAGAGCGAAACCGAATCGACAGCCGCTTCGAGTTCTCCATTTCGAGCGGTGTCATCAACGTCGATCACTCGCCCGTTGCTGACGTTGACGCCTGCCGATCCGGAATCTGTTTTCAATGCGGAACCAATTGAGTCACTCACTGCAGAACTCGCCTCGTTGCAAAATACGGCGAGCGTTCGTCAGGCAACGCAACGACGTCTCACAAACGAGGTGCAATCAGCGGCTCGGTCAAAGCCCACTGCGTTTCGAGACCGCGAAGTGATCGAGGATACGCCATCGAATGAGGTTACCTCGGTGCCCCTTCGTGCCCTGCCGACTGACAAGAGCAAGCAGATCGACGCTGGAAATGCTGCCGGACATCAACGCGGCCAAGGCTCCCCAAGACCAGGGCGCGGCGAGCCACAATTGGGAGACGGTGACGGCGGTGCCTCAATGGGAAGCGCCGACGGCAATCGAACGACCTTCTTCGGAATCGGCGCGAAAGCCAAGCGGTTTGTCTATGTCATCGACGCATCCGAAAGCATGCACGAACATCGAGCGATGCAGGTTGCTCGCGATGAGCTGTGGGAGAGCCTGCAAGAACTGACCGAGTCGGCGACGTTTCAAGTCGTCTTCTTCAACCTGAAGCAACATGCTCTGAGCCGTCGCGGTGAGCGACCAAAGATGCTCGCCGCGACCGCCAGCAATCTTCGTTTGGCCAAACAATTTCTCAACGGCATCCAACCAGACTCCGGAACCGATCGACTCACCGCGCTGACACATGCTCTGTCGTTTGATCCCGACGTCATCTTCTTGCTGACCGATGCCGATGCTCCGGAATTCACCCCCAAAGACCTCGCCGACATCCGCCGCCTCAACCGCCGCAAAGCGGTCATCAACATCGTCGAGTTCGGAAAGCAGCTCGACATTGGCCGAGACAATTTTTTGAAAGCGCTCGCTCGACAGCACGGCGGTTCGCACCGGTATCACAATTTGGTTTCGCCCGTTGGTCAGTGAATCGCCACGCACTTCAGAACGAACCGACAAGGACCAAGTCTTCCAAGATGATTGAAGGTCGCATACTTCGATTGATGGATGGGGGTGACATCAATCAATGGCGGTGATGTTCCGACCGAACCATCCCTAAATATCAGCCATCTTTCATTCGTTGGCTGAAGTGATAGACTCTACCTCGCCGAAACTAGGGCGATTGGCACTTTTGGACTCGACGGAGACGCGATGATGCTGAAGATCGTTGGACCCCGCCAGAATGGCTTTTGCGACCGGCTCGACCGCCGCAGTTTTTTGCAAATTGGCAGCTTGGCATTAGGCGGCACGACGCTCTC
>JAYUFI010000600.1:0-12448 GCA_043738805.1 Planctomycetaceae bacterium
TTTCCAATTCGGTCTTCAAGTCCCCTTCGCTGATGGTTCGACCGCCGAGCTTCAAGCGATCCATGCTGTTGTTGAACAGCGACTCGTGCATAGCCACAACGAAGCCCGATGTCGGAACCGCAGTGAAAGGTCCGTCGCCGCCGGCCAATTCATGAGCGGCCATCAGTCGCAGATTGGCTCGCATCTCGTCTTCGGACGAACGGTAGCTCGTGGCCGACGGCCACAGGTCTTTCTTCTTGAGACGCGCGTTGACGCCAGAATCAAGATCGGTGTTCATGGCCGCGATCTTCTTATCGACTTCTTGCGTGAACTCAGGCAGGACTCGGCTGGAAAGACGCTGAGCGGCGATCGCTTCGGCTTGGCCACGTCGATTTTCGACTTCCCCACGGGCGATGGAATCAGCGATGCCACCAAAGAGCGGAATGCCGCTGGCTCGCGTGGAAACGCCAGTCGTTGTGTTGTTAGCCGAGACAGAAATATCCGCTTGGCCGGGAATGAACTTGGTGCCGTCAAACGTGACCGGCTTCCAGGCTTGGAAGCGGTGATACCCGGAAGTGAAGACCGTGGCATCTTGAGTCACGCCAGCCGTGTTTGATTGTGAGACGCCGTTCAACGTGATGTTAAAGAGGATGCCGCTGTTGTTCGGCTTCAAATCGACACCGGCGGTGGCCGTCGTGGTCTGCTGACCGTTGACGTTCGCGCCCAAGACGTTGTCGTGAACCGCACCTTGGTTGGTCTGTGTGTGGTTCGCAATGCGAGACAGGAATTTTTCGCTGACCACCACGCGAAGATTGTAGTTGAAGTAGTGCGTCGCCATCGCGGCCGCGACCCGATCGCCACCATCGGACGACGCCTTGCGGACGGCATCGAACGCTTTGCGAACAGCCGCTGCATCAACGGTTGAACGAGTCTCTTCAAACTTTTCTGTCGAAGCGACGAGGTTCGTCAATTCGGCTCGCAGCTTGTCTGCATCAATTGGTTGGTCAATGGCAGCCGTCACTTTGACGAAGTCCGTCACCGCTTGTCGCAACGCCACGAAACGCGAGCCTTCAAGGAACTTGCGAATTTCCGGTGATGTCGTTTCCGTCGGCGAGAGCTTTCCTTGAACGGCGGTCAACACCGGCAGAGCTTCTTTGCCCGCCTTCTTTTCGCTGACCAAGCTGACAATCTCCGAAGAGCGAACATACGAGAGCCAAGCGGGGCCGTTCTTAACCGTCTTCAATTCTGCTTCGAGTTCATTCAACGATTTGGAAAGATCGGCTCGCGCTCCGTCCAAGCGAGCAGATGCCGCCTTTTGCGGATCGAGAGCGAGCGTGTCCAAGACGGCTTCGGCCAAAGCAACTCGACGACCAAGCGCCGAATGCAGGCTGAACAACGTTTCGTGAATGCTGCGATAGCGAACGTCTTTGAGAGACGCTTCCATCGTTGCCAACTTTTTCTTGAGCACATCCAACTGTTGTCGCTGAGAGGAAACGTCAGCGGCGCTGTCAGAATAAAATTTCGCCACGTCAGCCGAGGCTTGTGCGGCCCAGTCTTTCCAGTTCCCTTCCAACGCGGCAAATGCATCTTCACCCAAAGCATTGGGAACGTCCGTCGGAAGAATGCCACGTAGACCCGTTGGTGGTGCCGCAGGCTTCGCGTCGTCCAAGGCCCAAGAGGCGATGGTCGTTCCCAACGCGATCGTTGACGCACCGCAGACTGCCAGCCAACGTTGGCTGAGCTTGCGACTTCCACCCAAGAAATTAGTTCGCTCTGTCACTGCATAGACTCCATCAGAAAGTGGGGGCGACTGGTTTAGCAGGGCCGTTCCGAGACATGAAATTTTCGGGAACGTGACTCTGTATCGACTGCAACTCGTTGTCTTCCGACGGATCCTTACCAAGCACTCTGAGCCGTCAGAAATCGGAGCAACCGGTTAGAAAATCCTTCCGTGAATTCAGAACCGATGGAAAGCCAATGTGTTACGTCGCAAACACACTCTTGGCTCTGGACCTCCGGAGTTACTCAATTTGCGCAGTCTAGTTGGCCTCTTTTGGTGGTGCAATCGCTACAGTCGGCAACCTGGGGAGTTTGCACATGAGCACCGCTTGCTGGCTTCTCCCTGACTCGCCCTTAGACTGCGACTGGATTTCTTCCAGCGGCGAGACACCTAATGAGCCAATTGATTCCGACCGAAGAAGGTCGCCGACCGTTTCCCGCGATCGGTGCGATGGCCTTGGTCACTGGCGTCGCGCTGTTGATGACTTATGAACGGCTCGAATCAATCGCCGACTTTTGGGGCGGGGCCGGTCGCTACATTCTGTTGGCGTTGGCGGCCTATCTGATCCTGTGGGGAATCAAGCAATTCCTTGGTGTGATGCTGCCGCGTTGGGCGGTGTCGAGACTGCCACGTTGGAATCGCCATCGCATGGCAGTGACCGGCGAAGGAATTGTTTACGTCGTCATCATGAGCGTGATGTTTATCGGCTCGATCATTGGTCGGTCGAACATGCTGATGTTGGTCTTTGCCATGATGATTGGTCCGTGGGTGATCAACGGTTGGATCGCGTTCTCAATGCTGAAGCAAACGCGAGCAAAGCGAACTCTGCCGCGCAGCGCGATGGCCGGAGAATTGGTCTCTGTCGAAATCGAAGTCGAAAATCGGAAATGGTTGCTGACGTCGTGGTTGTTGGCCGCTCGCGATGATGTCGCTCATGTGCGAGATCGGTTTCAGGCGTCAGTCTTGTTTGTCCGAATCCCAGCGAAGCAAAAGCGGCGCGGCCATTACTCGGTGAGGTTCAGTCAACGCGGCGTTTACTCGTTCGGGCCGATTGAGTTGTCGACACACTTTCCGTTGGGGTTGGTTCAACGAGGTTTGGTCAGCAACGAGTTTTCGGAACTCATCGTGCATCCGCGAGTCGGTCGATTGACGTCGCGTTGGCGACATGATTTGTGGAATGCGGCGGAGTTGACTGAGCGCCGGGTGACGCGGGCCGGATTGTTTGACGATGAGTTTCACCGTATTCGCGAGTTCCGTCCGGGGGACAATCCGCGAGCCATTCATTGGCGAACGACTGCACGCAGCGGTGACTTAATGGTTCGCGAATATCATCAGTCGCGTGACCAGGATTTGGTGCTGCTCGTTGAGCTTTGGCAACCGCACAAGCCGACGGCTGCGGACCTCGATCGGGTGGAACTGGCCGTCAGCTTTGCCGCGACGATTGCGTATGACCATTTGCGTCAGTCGCGAGATGCTCGGTTGAAAGTCGTGGTCGTAGGGAGCGAAGTCATTCGCTGCGATCAACACAGCGGAGACGAAGCGTTACTCGATCAATTGGCGCAAGCCACCGCAGCACAGTCAGCAGATGTCCGACCGTTGATTGTTGAGGTCGAGCGACACCGATCAGAAGGAACTCGACTGGTGGTCGTTTCAACGCGATCAAATGCAGAACTGAAAAGTCGTTTGGGGAATCTCGCGACTCAAGTGAACAACATTTGCTTGACCGCCGCAGCCGCAGAACTGGCCCCGTTCTTCGTGCTGGAGGATGACGCATGACAACAGTGGTGCAATTCAGTTTGTTGGGCTTGGTGGCGTTGGGCAGCCTCATGCTGGCCTTCGCGGAAGGATCGGGATTTCCTGATGCGATAACGATTCCTCTGGCTTTGCTGGCTCTCTTTGTGACTGATCGCTGGAAGCTGTTTCGACTATCGACTCGTTGGGCGAACTGTTTGGGTTTGGCCGCGTTTAGTTTGGCGATTTGGGAATTGAGCGGCGGAGACATTGAATCCCGTTTGCTGTCGTTCGCTCACTTGTTGGTGTATTTGACGTGGATTTTGCTGTTCCTGGAGAAGACTCCGCGGATGTATTGGACGCTTTGCGCGATGGCCTTGTTGCACGTTGCGCTGGGCGCGGTGCTCACCTCTTCGGGGACGTTCGGAACGTTGTTGGTGATCTTTTTCGTCAGCGAAATCTGGATGCTGACGGTCTTCACTCTGCATCGCGCTCGGCAAAAGTTTTCGATGCTGGATGAACTGGTGACTGATGGGCCGACATCGGAAAACAGTTCAACACGGCAGCAAAATCAACAAACGGAGTCGCGTCACGAAGAGGCGGCGTCCAAATCTGCAAACCGTGTGACCGCAGCGAGTGCATTCGTTTGGAATCGTCGCAGCCGAGCGTTGAGTTCGATTCAAATCGACCCGAACTTGCGCTGGATTAGTTGGCCGTTCGTGTCGGGCGTTGGTGCAACGGTGTTGTTCTCCGCGATCTTGGGATGTTTGTTCTTCCTCTTCACGCCGCGAATCTGGGTCGGCAACTTCACGGCGTTTGGCGATGAGGGAGACACTGCGTTACGTGATTTCAAAACGGGATTCTCTGATGAAGTGCATCTCGGAAACATCGGCCAGATTTTGGAAAGCACGATCCCGGTGTTTGAGATGCGACTGGTGGATCAAGAGAGCGGGCAGACGATCGGACCCGATGATTACGCCCACCAATTGGGTTTGGATGAGCCGTTGTTTCGCGGAACGGTGCTTGGTGAATACGACAACGGAAAATGGCGCGGGACAGTTTCGTCTCAAGACATCGTTCGACAAACGCCCTCCGTGCCGACGATTCCGGGGACGATCCGGCAAGAGTTTTCATTGGTACCGACCGACTCCAATATTTTGTTTGCCATGCCTCCCTATCTGGCCTGCAAGCTCGAAAGCAAACAGGCTCCGGTGCTGGAGCGCCGGTTGACGTCGGTGTTGTATCGCGACAATTCAATCTCGAATCGCGAGCCGTTGAAGTACGTCGTCTTCTCCGAAAAGCATCCGCCGGGAACCGCACGAGAGAATGCACATGGGACGTTCAACAGTTTGATCTATCGAAATGAGCGTGACTATTACGTGAGGTTGCCGAGCAAAGGTCTCGAACGCCTCCAAGCGTTCGCGAAAGAGGTTGCACAAACCAATGAGAAGCCCGATGCGACTCCGCTGGAGATCGCTCGACGCATGGAACATCGGCTGAAGAATTCGGGCGAGTTCGGCTACACGCTCGACATGTCGATCACCGATTCAACAATCGACGTGGTCGAAGATTTCCTCTTCAACCGCAAGCAGGGGCATTGCGAATACTTTGCCTCGGCACTCGCGATGATGCTGCGGTCAGTCGATATTCCGGCGCGGTTGGTGAGCGGCTTCAAGGGAGGCGATCTCAATGAAAGTACGGGGTACTTCGTCGTGCAACAACGGCACGCTCACGTGTGGGTCGAAGCGTATTTGAATCGGAATTGGGTGATCTTGGATGGGACACCGGCGTCGCGTGAGGAAAGCGTCAACTCGCTCGCACCGAAGGGGAATATCTTCCGCAGCATTGCCGATTTCTTTTCCGGAATTTGGTCGCACCATGTGCTCGGCATGAACATGGTCGAGCAAGACACGAACGTGTATACGCCGATCAAAGAATGGGCGTCTGAGACGCTGGAAACGCTGGACGACGAAATGAAAGCGATCAAAGAGAACGGGATCGATTTCACTCGATTGATGTCACTGCCGGTTCTGGGTTCATTGATCGCGCTGTCCAGCATCGGTGTTTTGGTTTGGCTGTTGTTTGGTAAGCGATCGTTGACGCGAACGGCGAACCCATCGAATGTATGGGGGCAAATCCGCAAACTGCTCGGCTGGATTTTGCCTCAAGAGACGAACGTACGTGGGGGTTCCGATTGGCGTTCTCGACTCTCGCAACTTTGGTCTGGATTCATCGCACGTCTGCGCGGCGAATCAACTCCGCAACGAATGCGCGTTGAGTTCTACGAACGTTTTCTGAGGATGTTGAAGTCCGGCGGCCACGAACCGCTGCCTGCACAAACGGCCTCTGAATTCATCAACGGCTTGCTGCCACATTGGCAACTGTGTGCAGCAGATGTGGTCTCGTTACCGCCGACGATTGTCGCCGAGTTCTACCGAGTCCGCTTCGGTGGCGAGTCGTTGTCGGTCGATGAGCTACGACAACTTAATCGGCAGTTGGACCAGTGGGAGGCGCAATGGCGTCGCCGCAATCACTTACGAACTCCCGATTCCGAGAAGTAAGCGGTCTCTGTCCCATTCATGTGGCCTCGCGTTTTTCGGATCACCGCCAGTGTGCCGTGTGCCGCTCTCAAACTGGTGGACAGCGGTTGCATCACTGTTGCAGGGCCGATATCGTCCGTCCGACGGCATCCGTGCCCCACCGGAACAGCTCAATCCGTCTCCCACCTCCTAACGAGATTCTGAAAACACCATGTTTTTGCTCATTCTTCGGTTCGTGTACCTGTTGATCTGCACGAGCGCCATTGCGACTTTCGTGCATCCGTCGAACCAGCCACCGTCAATGATCGAAGGTCACGAGATTCTCTCGTTCTTCGTCATGTTGTTGATCACGCAAGCGGTGACGATTATTGACGTCTTCATTCCCCGAAAGAGAGTCGAAGTGATTTCGGCCATCTACTTCGGCCTGTTGATTGGTGTGTTGTTGAGCTACTTGATGTTGCAGGCAATTAACCCGGTGTTTGATGCGCTGAGGATGCAGCAGTACCGAGGGGGCGTCGGCATGGTTTTGACGCTGATGATTACGTATTTCAGCTCCTCGCTCCTGATGCAGACACGCGACGACTTTCGCTTCGTGATTCCTTACGTCGAGTTTTCACGCGAATTGAAAGGTGTTCGACCGCTAATCTTGGACAGCAGCGCGTTGATTGACGGGCGAGTTTCCGATGTCGTCGAAACCAAGATCATCGACTCCAAGATGATTGTTCCGGACTTCGTGCTGAAAGAGGTGCAGGACATTGCTGACTCGCAAGACAAAAATCGTCGGACGCGCGGACGGCGCGGTTTAGACGTGCTCGCCAAATTGCAACAGATGCCGCACGCGGAAGTCTCGGTCTACGACACCAAGAAGCACGATGGCGATGCTCGAACTACAACCGTTGATCAACGCTTGGTTGAGCTGGCCAAGGATCTCAACGGACGTATCGTCACGAGTGACTTCAACCTGAATAAAGTCGCGGGAGTGCAAGGGGTCGAGGTCATTAACTTGAACGATGTCGCGACATCACTCCGACCGCGTTATTTGCCGGGCGACGCCCTCAAGGTGCGGATTATTCGCGAAGGAGAAGCCCCCGGCCAAGGAGTCGGTTATCTCGACGACGGGACGATGGTGGTCTGCGAACAGACGCGCGATCAGATCGGCAAGGAAGTGGAAGTGACCGTCACCAGCATGTTGCAAAGCAGTTCCGGTCGCATGATCTTTGCTCGACCAACAGCACTCATGCCGCGTTAAATCGGCTCTCGCCATTCGTGCGGTCTGTTGTGAGGTGCTCGGCTCGCACCCCCAATTGGTCGTGAGGAGCCTGTTGAAAATCATTGTGGCTCGACGCTCCGCGTCGAGAGTGGTAGTCATTTGCCGATGATCTTGCTGGCTGCTTACAACTTGGAGCGTCGTGGCACAATTCTTCGACAGGCAGTTAGGCATACGGGCCGCGTGCCCCAAAACGACAACATTTCAATGCTTCGCGGCCGCGCCTGATGTCTCCGCTTCGACATCGCTCTTATCACTGACGGTCTTGGGCTTCGCGACGAACGGATGAGTCGCCTCCCATTCCTTCCAGAACTTGGACGGGTTCGTGCTACGCCATAGACACAGCGCGTTGCCGACATGGCTGTAGAACGTGTAGTTGTCGAGGATTTCGGCCTCGTTGATCGCCAACGTTTTCTGGATTACCCACGCGGCCGCTTGTCGGATTTGTTCGCGTGGCGGATGCAGTGATTCGGGAGCGATCGACAGCCATTCGAGATGATGGCCGGTCGCGATCACGTGTCGATACAACGGGATCGTCAGGTCCGGCTTCTTGACCGACTCTTCACCGTTCGGCCAGTTGTAGGGCCAGTGACCATCTTCAAACTGGCAGACTTTCAAGAGATCGCGAATCGATTCGAGATGTTTGAAGACTGCTGAGTTGACGTCGTCAGAAAGAATGTCGAACTGCTCATCCAGACGGAGCAGGACCATCAGCGAATACAGCCGATGAGTTCCACCGCACGTCCCCATTTGCTTGTGTCCGCGCAACAGTCGCTTGGCCAACATATCGAAAGACATCTCGCGACCATCGGCCAGCTTCCAACTTTTTGTCGGCGGCAACCACAGGCCGAACGCCATCACCGACCATTCGGTTTCGCGTTCGTCGTAACGAAAGTCGCGGAGCGATTCGCGCAGCACATCGCGAAACGTGAGGTCGCGGCGGTTCGGCGTGAAGACCGGTTGAGACAACGGCACTCCCGCTTCGGTGAGGCACGCCAGCATGTGATCGTGATGCACCGACGAGCCGGTCTCGCGTCCCCAGCGAATGTAGATGCCGTCGGCGGGACGTTCTTGCAACAGCGGTTCAACGCCTGGCACGTCCGGTTCCCACGACGCCAGGAAGCGACCGTGATCCACCAAGAAGTCACGCATCTTGACGCCGGAGAGAGCATCGGGATCTTGAAACTCAGCATCGACATGCCACGTGCGCAGCGCGTGCTCGACGTGATTCGGCTTCATCTTTTTCGCGGGGAAATGCGGCACGACCTTCGTCAACACGGCGGCCAACTCTTCATCGCCGACCATCTGCGGATCGTCATACAACGGCGCGATCACGAGTGGCGTTTCCCGCTCCAACGGGATCTCAACGTATTGCGGTTTCGATGTGATCGCTCGCCGAACTTGTCGCTGGCTTTCTGGAGTGAGCGACGCATACGACCACGCGAACGCCGCCACAATCGGCACCTGCAACACCAGCAACGTCAACGAAGAGACGCGACGCAGTTTCATAACTCACTCCTCAACAACATAAGCCAAATGGCGATCGGTGTGCCTGAGTCCGTTGCCATGTCGTGCGTGTTTCCGTGTCTTCCGTGCAATCCGTGTCCAACATCTTAGACCGGATTGAAAATTGGACACGGATCGCACGGAGAAGGACAATGATTGACTCTAAAAATCCGGTGATTCATGACTTCCGAACGGTGGTATGAGTGCGCTCCGGCTCAACGAACGCGATCGTATCTTCAAATCGGTTTCTTCCGTACAAAAATAGCACCAACGCTATCTGAAAACGGCGTACTCCATTGGTCGTTCTCACGCAGCTTGCGAATCAAACCATCGTGAGTCGCTTCATCCAGGATGATCAGATTCACGCCGTAGCGATCGAGTCGATCATCCCAGTCGGCGGACCCATTGCTGATGGCCACGTAATCGCTCCAGACTTCGCGAGGGATCAGGTGCGCGTGCGAGGCGACGAAAACTTTCACTTCCTTCGGACCAGACCAAAGCAAGTAATCGCCCCATTCGTAGGTATTGAACGCTTGCCCGCGCGGAATCTTTTTCTCTTCCGCCATCTTCTTGAGATGCAGCACAACACCGAGCGGAGTTTGGCTCGACACCATCCGCGCGACTTTCAACTTGCCGTTATCGCCATGCAGCAATCGACCGCCGAACGGAGTGATCGCGATGCAGAACCAAACGGCTCCCACGGTGATGACGCTCCAGCGACCGTTGCGTGGTGAGGGCGGTAATGTTTCCAACGGCTGCATCCACGTGTGCCAGATCGCGCTCGCGTGAACGACGCCGTAATAAGCCGCCAGCGGTATCCACCACACTAGCATTCTCGATGACCACAACGCCGCCGCACCGAATCCAAACAGCAACAACGCTTCCGCTGATGTCACTCGTCGCGGACTCAGGCGATACAGCACCATCAACAACATTCCGATCGCTGCCGTTGCCTGCCCTTGAGACATGCGCAATTGCAGCGGACCCCATTCGACCAACTCGGCGACGTTCGGGTTGCTTGAGATGCTCAGCACTTCGGCATACAGCCGCATGCCATACGGGTTGAGCAACGTCGCCGCCGCCGCGAGTTCCAGCATCAACACGTAACGTCGCACATGACTGTCGCGATGCACCGCACGGAACTCACCACAACGCACGACCAAGTCGATCGCGCGACCTGCCGCTAATCCCGCGAGCAACACAAAGCCCACGAAGAACGATCCATGCAAATTAGCCCACGCCGCAAACAGCACAGGGACTGCGAACCAATGCCACGCTCGACGATGCCGCGACGTGACCAACGTTAGCAAGATCGTAAAGCACAACATCCCCGCCAACTGAGGCCGAATAATGTTGAGGTGCTGCCAGCATCCCCACATCCACAACAGCAAGCCCGCCAGCGTGATTCCCACGCTCTGCGAACGCTGATAGCCACGATACAGCAACAACACTGCCATCAGTGTGATCGAGGTCGCGTACAGAAAGCTCATCGACGTGAATCCGAATTGCTCGTACATCGCATAGCCAATGACTTGCGTCAGCCACGCGGTATCGACGAAGGGAACTCCCGACGCCAACGGCATCAGCGGCTCGGTGGCCGGCAAGCTGCGCGTCATCACGAGCGTCCGGCCATACGCCAAATGTCCCCACAAATCCGTATGCCACAGCGGCCGGAAGCTAAGAAACAAAAACAGCAATCCAATGAAGACGCTGAATCCGGCTAGCGCACGAGACGCTTTCAATCCGTCCGGAACTTTGTCTTCGAGCATCGAAGCATCCGCCAACGGAGGTGCTGGTTGCAAAGATTCCGCGAGAATTGGGGGTTGTGGAGGTGTCATCACCGCAGTCATGAGGTCGGCCCGTTGGATCGAGGCGAAAGGCCATCACGTCGAAATCGTTCATCTTCGATTCCACCGTGACGTGGTTCTACGCGCTCGCCAAGTCTACGGAACGAGTCGACCTCAAGCCTCACTACACTTTGAGAAGGCCACGAAAGACGTCGCTACACCGCAGACGAAACCGATTATGCGGATGTTTCGGATTAGTGGATTTACTTCCCATTCAGCGTGCCCCACAACGGACAACAAGAATGGCGGAGAGCAAGAAAACAAAAAGGGCCGCCGCGAATTCCCGCTCTTCGCGACGGCCCTGGACCCTGAGTGATTGTTGAGACAGTTGGCCTCAGGGTGAATGTTCGGGTTGTTGTCTGTTCGTCGCCCGGATTTTCAAACCGGGCCGCACAACTCGACCGGTTTGAAAATCCGATCTACGAAACAATTCTTCGTTGTCTGCTTAGTTGGGAATTCCCAGCAGACCTTCTTCTTCTTCGAGGATCACGATGCGCGGAGTCACCATCAGCATCAAACTGCTAGTTTCGCGGCCAACTCCGGTGTTCTTGAACAACCGGCTGATGTACGGAATCTTGTTGAGGATCGGCACACCGGCCATGTTGCGGCTTTCGCGGAGTCGCTTCACACCACCGAGCAGTACGGTGCCACCATCAGGTACGCTGACGACCGTACCAACTTGAGTGCTCGCGATGACGGGAAGTTGCACGCTGACGGTACCTGCACCAGCGGCTTGAATACCACCACCTTGCTGACCACCACCTTGCTGACCACCGCCTTGCTGACCACCACCTTGCTGACCACCACCACCACCTTGGCCACCGATGCCACCGAAGCCCGATTGAGCCAAATTCGCAAAGTCTTCATTGCTCGCCATCGCTCGCCCAAACACTCCGTTGTTGTAGAGCCCAGCACTTTGCATTCCAGGGCCACCACCGATACCACCGAGACCTTGTTGGCCACCACCTTGCTGACCACCTTGACCACCACCTTGACCGCCAGCCTGGCCACCCGCTTGACCGCCTCGCTGGCCTGCTTGACCAGCACCGGCAGAGACGAACGAGAAGGCCACGATGTCTACGATCTGTTGAATGAATGGTGTGACCTGTAGCCGCACAAACCGGCGGTCAGCGGAAATCACGGCGGTGACGTCCATACCAACACCGTCTCGAACGGTGGTCAACTGCGGCTGATAACCGACCGCGAACGCACCGACCACAGGGATCAAACTGGTCACGAATGGACGGTTCTGGCCATCAAACACATTTGCATTTTGCCCGTTGAAGAGCGTGACCTTCGGAGCACTCATGATGTTGCTGCGGCGGTCTCCTTGAGCGGCATTGATGAAGAAGAACGTTTCGATGTCGCTCAGAATTGCGAAACCGACGTTCAAACCAGCGTTGGCATCGAATCGACCGAAGTCTGGCACACCCACGGCAAACGAACCCTGACGAGCCGCGATGTCCGTGCTTGGCGTGAAGGCTTGCGATGAGGCCAAGCCCAAGATCGAACCACCGCTGGGGTAACTGCTTCGATTGGTATACTCACGTCTGGGGCTTGTTGCGAAGAAGTTACTTGCAGCAGCAGCAGCGCCACCCTGAGCCGCTTGCCCCGCTTGACCGGCTTGACCGGCTTGACCGGTACTACTGGGGATGATCGAGCCGAACGGCGGAATCGGAATCAGGCCACCGCTTGACGCCCCCTGACCGCCTTGACCGCCTGATTGTCCCGCCTGACCGCCACCGCTGGGATCAGTGATCACATTCGGACCACCCAGGTTGCTCTGGACGTCGAAGTT
>JAYUFI010000601.1:0-1753 GCA_043738805.1 Planctomycetaceae bacterium
GTTTTGCTTCCCTTCTCAAGCTTCATCACGAAAGCCGGAACCGGAGCCAACTTTGCCAATGTCGGCGCGATCTCGGTTTCGATTGCCGGCGCGCAAGCGGTTGATGGTCAGCTTGAAGTTCTACGCAACTACGCGCCGCTGACGAAGACCGTGAACTTCGCAAACTCGCAGCCGATGTCACTCGGCAACTTCGTCTGGAACGACACCAACAACAACGGTCAGTTCGACACCGGCGAGCTACCGATCGCGAACGTCGCCGTCGATCTGTTCGAGGACACCAACAAGAGCGGTGACTTCACGCCCGGTGTCGATCAATACCTCGGCAGCAAGACAACCAATTCGAGCGGCCTGTATCAATTCGATTCCTTGTTCCCCAGCGTCTATGTCGTGCGAATCAATCCCTCGAACTTCGCGACCGGCGGCGCGTTGCACGGGTTCATCAGCAGCACCGGCAACACGCCCACTCCGAGTCCCGATAACAACGTCAACAACGACGACAACGGGGATCCGCTCAACGGACAAGGGGTCGTCGCGCGAGCGGTCACATTGACGGCGATGGCCGAACCGACGAACGACGGCGACACCGATGCGAACACGAACCTCACGGTCGATTTCGGATTCGTTCCGACTGCCGATCTCAAGCTCGATAAGACCGATGACGCCGATCCCGTCGTGGCCGGCCAAACGCTGACTTATACGCTGACGATCACGAATCTCAGCGGAACAACCGCGACCGGCGTGACCGCCACTGATCCGCTGCCAGCAGGAGTCACGTTTCAATCAGCGACCAGTTCGCAAGGAACCGTGAGCCAAAGCAACGGCACCGTCACCGCCAACTTGGGAACGCTCGCGGAAGGTGCCGTCGCGACGGTGACGATCGTCGTGAAAGTCGATGTGGGCACGACCGGCTCAATCACCAACAACGCCAGCGTCACTGGACGTGAATTGGATTTGGTTCCCGGCAACAACACCGCCAGGAAATCGACGCTCGTGATTGCTCGCGCCGACCTGAGCATCATCAAGACCGACGACATTGACCCGATCCCCGCTGGCGACGTGTTGACCTACACGCTGGCGGTGACGAACCTCGGCCCTTCGAATGCAACCGGTGTCACTGTTACTGATTCGTTGCCCGCAAACGTTGCGTTCCTGTCGGCGACAACCACACAAGGAACCGTCTCCGTTGTGAACGGCTTGCTGACGGCCAACCTCAACGGCCTCGCGGTCAATAACTCCGGAACGATCACCGTCCGAGTGCGAGTCCCCTCCAACACCACGACCTCGCTCACGAATACCGGAACCGTCACCGGCAACGAACCCGATCCGGTCCTAGCTAACAACTCATCCACGCAACCGACCGTCGTGGTCACTCGCACCGATCTTGAGATCGTGAAGACGGACGACGTCGATCCCGTCACCGCCGGGAATCTGTTGACCTACACGATGGTCGTGACAAACCACGGTCCATCCGACGCGACCGGAGTCAGCGTTTCCGATCCGCTTCCAGCCGGAGTCACGTTTGTCTCGGCATCCACGACTCAAGGAACAGTCGCCGTTGCGAACGGTACGCTGACAGGAACGCTCGGCGGCCTGCTCAACAATGCGGTCGCGACGATCACCGTCACCGTGCGAGTGAATCCTTCGACGACAACGAGCCTCAACAACACCGCGACCGTTACTGGTAATCAACCCGATCCGACGCCGTCAAACAATTCCTCCTCGCAGCCGACCGTCGTCATCACACGCACCGATC
>JAYUFI010000602.1:0-1752 GCA_043738805.1 Planctomycetaceae bacterium
AAACTGACTCGGTCGTGATGAAAGAGTTGTTCGTTGAGCATGGCGTCCTTCGACGGTTCTTACTTCCGCAGCTCAATCTCCAAGCCCGGATACTTTCGCTTCAATTCATCGACGGCGTCTTGTGTGACTTTCGTCCAACGCAAATAAAGTCGCACATTCGAGCGAATCTTCACGAAGCGTTGAATTGCTGCGTTGCTGATCGGAATTCTTGTGACGGTCAAGTATCTCAGTTTTGGGCTTTTCGCGAGGTACACGATCCCATCGTCTGTCACGCGAGTTCCCTCAAGTTCAACTTCCCTCAACTTCGGGCAGGACGAAAGATGTTCCATTGTCCGATCACCAACATCTGTGTCTCTGAAATTAACTTTTTCCAAGTTGGCGTGTTTCGAGAAATAAGTCCAACTGTCGTCGTCCATTTGGCATTTCCAGAAGTAGATCCGCGTGAGGTTGGGGCAATTGGCGAGATGTCTCATCGCCACATCTCCGAGACGCATGTCCCGAATCTGGGACTGTTTCAGCTCCGGCAAGAGGTTCAGATGCCGAAGCCCTTCTTCGTCGATAGTTGACGAATACATGTCGAAATACCGGAGCGTCTTAATGTGCGAAATCGCGGCCAGCGATGATTCGGTAAGCTCGGTCGATCCGAAATCTAAACTTCTCAACTGCGAAAAGTGACGCAGCAGTTCGAGATCGCCATCTTGTGGCCGCGGCCGGTCATCAAATGATGCTCCGTCAAATGATGCTTCGTCAAATGGGGCTATTCGAGTTGCCAAAGTCTCCGGAACCCAATCCGGCAGCCAATTGAGTGACTGCCCCAACTCCCAACCATGTTCCCGCAGTCTGTGAGTTACGAACACCTTGTAACCAATCACAATCAACAGCGTGACGATGGCGAGCAGGCCACCAGTCCAACAACCCCGCCGCAACCAACGGCGGTGGCGTTCGGCAGTGTCAACGATCAACTCCAGCATGGCGTCGGGTGATGTGGTGGCGTCGTCGAGGCTCATGGTAGAGATGTCATTTCTAAAACGGCCACGACTCACCGAGCGCGTCCCGCTGAATCGCCGTCAGCCGAGCGATGCTTTGTTCGGCGAGGGCCAGTTGGGCGTCGAGCAGTTTGCGGTTGAACGGAGTTCCTTCGGCGGTCCCTTGGACTTCGACGAACTCGCCGCCGCCGGTCATGACGACGTTCATGTCGACTTCGGCGCTGGAGTCTTCCACGTAATCCAGATCGGAAACGACTTGGCCATTCACGATCCCGACGCTGATCGCCGCGATGCTGCTCTTGAGCACCGGTCGGTCGGTTGGCAAGGTGGCTTTGATGGCAGTCAGCGCATCGACCAGCGCGATGAACCCGCCGGTAATACTGAGCGTCCGCGTGCCGCCGTCTGCTTCGAGCACATCGCAGTCAATCGTGATCATCCGAGGGCCGAGCGCGGCCATATCGACGATCGCTCGCAAGCTGCGGCCGATCAGCCGTTGAATTTCGTTCGTGCGGCCATCGACTTTGTTGCGTTCGCGCTGTTTGCGCGGAGATGTGCTACCGGGGAGCATGTTGTACTCCGCCGTGACCCAGCCGGAGGGATTCGGATTCTTCTTCATCCACGGCGGCAGATCTTCGTCAACGCTGGCCGTGCAGAGCACGGTCGTCTTCCCCGCCTTGATGAGCACGCTGCCGGGGACTGCTCCCGTGAAGTGCCGTTGCACGGTGATGGGTCGAAGCTCGTCGTATTGGCGTCCGTCGTGGCGAGT
>JAYUFI010000603.1:0-4672 GCA_043738805.1 Planctomycetaceae bacterium
GCAGCGGGATGATGCCGAGTTCGATGTGTACAACGACTAATGAAATCCAAAGCGGTGCTGAAAAACCGCACTCCAAAGAGGAAGAAATGTCACACGCAGAAATCGTCGTCATTGGTGCCGGACCCGGTGGTTATCCCGCAGCGTTTGCCGCGGCGGATCATGGGAAGAAAGTGGTCCTCGTGAATGAGGAGGCCAACCCCGGTGGCGTCTGCTTGCAGCGCGGGTGCATTCCGTCGAAGGCGTTGTTGCACGTCGCCAAGTTGATTCACGAGGCGGCGGACGCGGCCGAGCATGGGTTGATCTTTGGCAAGCCGAAGATCGACCTCGACAAGTTGCGAGCGTTTAAGAATGGCGTCATCGGGCAACTGACCGGCGGGATCAATTCGCTGTGCAAGGCTCGCGGAGTGACGATCGTGAATGCGCGCGGGACGTTCGCGAACTCGAACACGCTGAACCTGACGAAGGCCGATGGCTCGGTGGAGCAACTGACGTTCGACAAGGCGGTCGTCGCGACCGGCTCGCAGCCGGCGATGCCGCCGATGTTCGCGATCGGCGATCCGCGCGTGATGGACTCGACGGGAGCACTCGCGCTGGAAGATATCCCGAAGAAGTTGCTGGTCATCGGCGGCGGCTACATCGGGTTGGAAATGAGTTGCGTGTACGCGGCCCTCGGCAGCGAAGTGACGGTGGTCGAAGCGTTGCCGGTAATCCTCGCCGCCGCCGATCGCGACCTCGTGCGACCGCTGCAGAAGCGGCTCGAAGGTCAGTTCAAGGCGATTCACGTCAACACGAAAGTGCTCAGCCTGACCGCGACGAAAGCGGGCATCGTCGCCGAACTGCAAGGGGAAGGAGTCGAGCCGAAACAAACCTTCGACCGAGTCCTCGTCTCCGTCGGTCGCAAGCCGAACAGCAAGAATCTCGGTCTGGAAAACACGCAGGTCCAGATCGACGAGAAGGGTTTCATCAAGATCGACCGCTGCTGCCGCACCGCCGATCCGAACATCCTGGCGATCGGCGACGTCGCGGGCGAACCGATGCTGGCTCACAAGGCAACGCGTGAGGCGAAGGTCGCGATCGAAGGACTCGTCGGTGAACCGTCCGAGTTCGACAACATCGCGATCCCCGCCGTCGTCTTCACCGACCCGGAACTCGCCTGGTGCGGCCTGACCGAAACCGAAGCGAAGGCTCAAGAGCGTGACGTGAAAGTGATCCGCTTCCCGTGGGCCGCGAGCGGCCGCGCTCAATCGCTGGCACGCACCGAGGGGCTCACGAAGCTGATCATCGACACCAAAACCGAACGCATCCTCGGCGTCGGCATCGTCGGAGCCGGCGCGGGCGAATTGATTTCCGAAGGCGTCCTCGCCGTCGAAACCGCCGCCGTCGCCCGCGACCTCGCCGACAGCATCCATCCGCATCCAACGCTCAGCGAAACGCTCATGGAAGCCGCCGAAGCTTTCCTCGGCCAAGCGACGCACATGTACCGGCCGAATCGGTAACGTGATTCGGCATAATCATGGTCTGCTTTCTGGTGACGGAAGTTTTGTGAATCAACGGCTAGGCGATCTTGATGAGCAAGGGGCGACTGGAAGCATTCAGTGACGGTGTGTTTGCCGTGTTGATGACGATCATGGTGTTCGACATCAAGGCTCCCGCCGGTGCGGACTTCTCGGCACTCGTTTCCGTCGTTCCGACAGTTCTGACCTACCTGTTGAGCTTTCTTTACCTCGGAACCTATTGGAACAACCATCATCACCTGTTGCAGATCACTCAGAGAATCAACGGCTCGGTCCTCTGGGCCAATCTGCATTTGTTGTTCTGGTTGTCGTTGTTTCCCTTCACGACAAGCTGGCTGAGGTCGAGCCACTTCGAGCGTGTTCCGACTGCCATCTACGGATGCGTGCTACTGCTCGCGGCGTTTGCCTATTTGATTTTGCAAACGATCATCATTCGGACGGACGGTCCAGACTCAAAACTGCGCGCTGCCATCGGCTCAGACTTCAAGGGCAAGTTTTCACCGGCAATCTATGTGCTGGGAATCGCGTCGTCCTTTTTTCAACCGCTGATCGCCGTTGGTCTGTACGTTGCTGTCGCTTTGATTTGGCTCATTCCTGATCAACGCATCGAGTCGAAAATCCGCTCGTAGCGACATCTGCGCGGAAGTTGTCGGCGATGTAGTACTGCTTCACGCCGGGGCCTTTGGGCTTCATGATGCGAAACATGCAGAACTCCTGTAGCAACACGCGGATCGCGTGCGCTGCGGGTTGAGGCCACGTCATTCAACCACGCGAAAGACATCGTTTCTTTTGATCACAAACGGAACCGCTCCGCTGCCGAATTCGAGATGGCAATCGAAGAGGACTCCGACCGATGCGTCTTCGGGGATCGCGACCTCAGCCGTGACGACGTTCCCATCTCGTGAAATCTTTGTTGCCTCGAACGGACCAATCTGAACCCAGCTTGGCTTCTCGGTTGGCAATGGACGGCGAGCATTTTCGGGAGTCAAATCGAACTGAATCGAATGCGTCTGACCGCGTGAAGCCGTGCCGGGACGAACCGCCGCGATCACTTGCTCCATGCGAGTTCCTGGCTGCGTGTTGTCCGTGAGTGCCCCCTCGCCGGCGCGGCTCAGGCCGTGGTTGTTGGACGTCTCAACGACTCCCGCGTAACCGCCGAGAATGTACGGGAATCGGCCGGGCGTGACGTGATAGTGATAGCCGCGTTGCTCGTCTTTGTGCCCATTGCAGACATCGAGTGCTCGGTCTCCCTTCAAGTCTTTCGCCATCACACTCGACTCTTCGTAAGGCCCGTGAAGCGGGAAGCCATCCCACGCAAAACCGATGATCGGCGAGTGCTGTTTGCCGTCGTCCGTGAAAGGCGATTTCACACAACTCGGATACTTGTGGTAGTGATAAACTCCGGTCTGTTGAGGATGTCCGCAACACGAATCGAGCCACACTTCCGAGTAACCTGCGACGGCATTCTGCCCTTCCATCTCGAACGGGTTGAAGAAGACAACACCATTCAAAGCCGTGCCGATCGGCCCCATCGGGACGCGAGTGATCTTGTCCGCCAGTTTCGGCTCAAGTGGCAGCCGGAACTTGAAGTTCTGCACGCGGATCGAATTCGGATTGCGACTGTTCGGAAACACGGCTGTCGGATGGTTCGGATAGCCCTGGCTATCGATGACGATGAATCGGTCGTCGTGACTCACTTTCACATTGTCGATGCCGTCCTTGTTCGAGTCCTTCGTGTGGTACGAGAACAAATCCACGAACCGCTCGCCATCCCGATAAAAGTAAATAGGCTTTACGCCCTCTTTGACGAACCACTTCCCACCGATCGGTTTAAGGTCTTGAGAAACCGTTGCCTCTGGTGAAGCAGAACTCGCTCGAAGTGGACTCGCTAGCTGAGCGATTGAAATGAATGTGGCGGCAAGCATCGCGCTGCTCAATGCCACCAACAAGAACAGCGATTTGACAGACAAAGACATCTCCTTTGACTCGCGGTTTTGTCGAACGCGGAATGCTTTGGAATACGATCCTCATTGAACCCAAACGGTGCCATATCGTTTCGTCAGATTTTTCTCAACGGGCGAACAACGGCAGACAGGCGAGAAAACAAACTGCCCTACTCCACTCGCTTGAATGAGTCGCCGTCCTACAATCCGGTATGCCTCCACATTCGCCAGCATCACCCGACAGCAGTTCTCCGCCAGTCCCATTGCCTTCAACGGATGGTCCAGAACCACGAGCGAGCCGCTTGCGGTTTGAGCGATATCGGCGAAAAGTCAAACGGAGTGAACTCCCCAAAGGGAGCATTCATGCCACGGGCGAAACTCGAAGCGCGAAGGATCGCGCGAGATCAGCCAAGCAACTTGTTTGGCAGTTCTTGAAACTACTGAGCCCGTTCCGACGACAAGTGATTTGGATCTTGGTTTCCGTTACCGCGTCCACTCTGATTGGCCTTCTGCCGCCAGCGGGGACCAAGTTCATCATCGACTATGGACTCAGCGGACAGCCGTTGCCGCCGGTCTTGTTGCAGGCGATGCCGTCGCTCGCTTTCCCGAAGCAACTCCTTCTCGTCACGGTACTCGCAGTTTCGGTGATCTCCTTATTGAAGATCGGCGTGCATGTTTGGGGACGTTGGTACGCCACTAAAATCACGAAACAGATTCAATTGGATCTGCGGCGTCGAGTCTTTGAACACGCCGTGCGTCTGCCGCTGCATCGGGTGCAAGCACTGCGATCTGGCGGGGTGGCCTCGATCCTTCGTGAAGACGGAGGTAGTGTCGGCGAACTCGTCTTTGGGATGCTATTCAATCCTTGGCGAGCAGTGATTCAGTTGATCGGCAGCCTGGCAATTCTGGCGTGGGTCGATTGGAGATTGTTGCTCGGCGGACTGGTGCTCTTGCCGACCGTGTTCTTCACGCATCGAGCTTGGATCAGCGGCATTCGGCCGCAGTTTCGAGTCATTCGCAAACAGCGTGAGTTGATCGACGCGTCAGCGACCGAAGCCTTCGCGGGGATGAGAATCATCCGCGCGTTCAGCCGGCAAATGCGTGAGGCGGCGCGGTTCACGACCGAGAATAACTTGATGGCTCGGCAGGAGCTTTACGCATGGTGCTGGATGCGCGTGGTAGAAATGGTTTGGGAAGCATTGATCCCAATCGCAA
>JAYUFI010000604.1:0-1742 GCA_043738805.1 Planctomycetaceae bacterium
TCCGAAAATGAACACGCCACAACAACGAGCCGGTCAGCAGTTCGAGGTCGTTTTCGCCAGACGGCACGTAGTACTCGCGCGACTCTTTCGGCTTCAGCGGTTTGTCGAGCGGCAGATTGGCCAGATCCCACGGTGATTGGAAATTGTGCTCGTAGACATACACCTTGCGTTTGTCGGTGTTGGCTTTGTCCTCTTCGCGGCAGACGAATTGGTTCGCTCGCCACTCAAAGCGAGTCTTCCCGCTTCGCGAAAAAAGAAGCTGCGAATCCAGCGGCGGAATCTCTTGGTCTTTCGAGATGTTTTCAAATTTCAGCCACAGCTTGAGAACCGGCGAGCTCGGCAATCGCACGTCGGACTTTCGTGAGTGATGCACGAACTGAATCGGCCCGCGAGTCACCTTCGTAACGGTCACTTTGATGTTGCCAAACGTCTGCGACTCGCCAATTTTGAGTTCGTGGCCATCGGGCATCTCCGCTCGTTCCGGGACCAACAAGATGCTGACGTTTTTCTTTTTCGGAACGAGGTCCGGCAGGCTTTCCAATCCATAGTCGGCGTCCTTGTGATTCATCAGATGGAAGAACAAGTACAAGAACCCGATTGTCACCGCGCTGGTGTAGCTCAATAGCAACAGGACCGATGTCTTCGCCATCAGCACATGATCGGAGTCAACCGCCTGAGTGGTCGCTTTCGGATCATCGGCAGCTTTTGTCGCAGTGACGTTGCTGGCTGGCTCACTTGAGTCGTTCGCCGTCGTGTCCTGTGTTGAATTTTCTGACGCAGCTAATTCGCTCGCCACCGAGTCTGTTGCCACTGCGGTCGTCGTTTCGCCAACCAGGGCACTTAGCCCGATACCGCTGGCCGACATGTTGACCGACGGAGCTTCCGCATCAACGAGCGTCTGCGTGATTTCTCCAGCAATCGGCGAGATTGATTCGCGGGTTGATGACTCCGCAGTAAGCGGCTCGGCAGCAACGTCAGGGGCCGCTTCAGAAACCCCGAACAACGAATCCAGCGGGTGCGGCACCACAGACTCAATCGGTTCCGAAGCAGCAGAGTTCGGCAAATCGACTCGTTCTTGCGGAGCAACACTCGCGACCGGTTCGTGCTCTGAATTCATTCCGAACAACGCGGCAGGGTCTGTTGCCGACACGTCCACAGAAGCAGAAGCGTGCTGGTCGACTCCGTCACTTTCCGCCGCCCCGAATGCAGGCTGTCCGAAAAAAGGAATCTGCTCATCGACGATCGAAGAGGTCGCCGCAGTTTCGAGAACTGGACTTATTGGCGGAATCGGCACTGGCACAACCGGGGAACTCGGCGGCGGAACAGGTATCGGTGCTGAAATAGGTATTGGTGTCGGAATGGGCGCAGGGGCCGACACCGGAGGCAGTGGGACCGATCCTTCCGGAGCGGGGATGCTCAAGTGAGCTCCACAATGCGGACAGGCCACGACCACGCCGAACTGTTCGACTAACAAATTGCCGCGGCATTGACCGCAGATCATCTCAAATGCCATGCGATCCTCGAAACTCGCTTACCGAGTGCCTTCGTAGCCCGGTTTTCAAACCGGGCGAGATCATTACTAATTCATTTCGCCCGGTTCGAAAAACCGGGCTACAAAGCGACTTCGCTTCAGTCTTCCTCTGCCAACGCGGACCAATCTAGCTGGATAGGCTCACCGAAGCGACTGACCCACCCCGGCTGTTGATACCGACGAATTCCTAAAATCGAAACGCCCCCCCGTA
>JAYUFI010000605.1:0-12363 GCA_043738805.1 Planctomycetaceae bacterium
CCGGACGCTTCACTAACACTTTGATTCCAAACCAAGCTTTTTGATCTTTGACCAATGTTCTGTGAAGCGATCTACGTAAATCACTCGCTCATCATTGAGAGTTTTTCCATGACCGTACTTCTCGAACCGACGATTAAGAACACACGCAAACCGCCACTGGAGTATGTCCGGATGCCGTCGCTCCCATTCGTGGAATTGAAGCATGTCTCGAAAGGTTACGGCATCGGCTCACAGCGGCGTGAAGTCTTGAAGGACTTGAACCTCAACATCGTTCGCGGCGAGTTCGTGGCAATCGTCGGCTATTCGGGATCGGGCAAGACGACGTTGATCTCGCTGCTGGCCGGACTGATTCAACCCGACACAGGAACGGTTGTCATCGACGGCAATGTGGTCGTCGGCCCCGGACCAGATCGCGGGATTGTCTTTCAGAATTACTCGTTGCTGCCGTGGTTGAATGTCTTTGACAACATCGCACTCGCGGTCGATCAACTCTTCCCGGACTGGCCGAAAGAAAAGCGTCGCGAACATATCGAGCGATACATCGCGATGGTGAATCTCACACCGGCACGTCACAAACGCCCGCACGAACTCTCCGGCGGAATGCGGCAGCGTGTTTCGGTCGCACGAGCGCTTGCCATGAATCCGGAAATGTTGTTGCTCGATGAACCGCTCAGCGCGCTGGATGCGCTCACGCGAGCGACGTTGCAGGACGAGATCGAACAAATCTGGGAACGCGATCGCAAGACGGTCGTGCTGATCACCAACGATGTGGACGAGGGCTTGTTGCTCGCCGACCGAGTCATCCCGCTGAGCGCCGGCCCCGGAGCCACGCTCGGCCCGGCGGTTGAAGTTGATCTTCATCGCCCGCGAGACCGCAAGACGATTCAACGTGACCCACATTTCAAACGGCTCAAAGCGCAAGTGCTCGATTACTTGCTCGGCGAGGGAGCACGCAAACGTCCGCGTCGCGAAACGATGCAGACAGTGGGATAACTGAAAACCACGCGAGCCACCGAGCTTGCCTCGGTGGCTCGCGGGCTTGCCTCGGTGGCTCGCGGGCTTTTGCACTACGAGTCTCCGCTGTCGAAACTTGATCGACGTAGTGCAAAAGCCCGACTCCATCGAGGCAAGCTCGGTGGGGTAGCGTAGATCGCTTGTTTGACGGTTAGTTAAGGACCACGCATGACATACAGCGACAAATACCTCGAAATCTGGAAGCTGCAGAAGTCGTACCCGACGCTGAACGGCCCACCGGCGGTGATCGTCGAGGACTTCACGCTCAACGTGGCGGAAGGGGAGTTCGTCTCCGTCATCGGTCACTCTGGCTGCGGGAAGTCAACGGTGTTGTCGATGATCGCGGGGCTGAGTCAACCGACAGGTGGTGGCATCGTGTTGGCGGGGCGCGAGGTCGTTGACGCTGGCCCGGATCGCGGGGTCGTGTTTCAAGCACCCTGCTTGCTGCCGTGGATGACCGCGTTGCAGAACGTGACTCTTGGCGTTGAACAAGTCCAGCCGAACAAATCGCGTGCGGAGCAGCGTGAGATCGCCGCGCATTACCTCGAACTCGTCGGGCTCGGCGATTCGTTGGACGTGCATCCGAATCAACTCTCCGGCGGAATGCGACAGCGAGTCGGCATCGCGCGCGCGTTCGCGCTGTCGCCGAAGATGCTGTTGCTCGATGAGCCGTTCGGAATGCTCGACAGCCTGACGCGGCTCGAACTGCAGCAGGTGCTGATCGACCTGTGGGCCAGCGATCGCAAGACCGCGTTGATGATCACGCACGATGTCGATGAGGCACTCTTCCTCTCGGATCGAATCGTGATGATGACCAACGGTCCGAGTGCTCGTGTGGGCGAAATTTTAGAGGTAACGCTCCCTCGCCCGCGCGATCGACACACCGTCTTTGAACATCCAGATTACGAAGCGTTGCGAGCACGGCTGATGTCCTTCTTGGAAGAGCGTGCCCACCACCCTCAGCCGCCCGCTCCACCGAGCGGGCCTGACCACCATTCGCCAGCGATCACCGTGGCGTCAGAGAAACCTCCGGAGTCTTTGCGTCGGACTTCGAGTCGCGCGTTCCGCCTGTAGCCCGGTTTTTCAAACCGGGTGATCTGAGATGTCCGGTTTGAAAAATCGGACTACGAAATTACGGACGTGCAATCGACGACTCGGCAAGTTGGCTCTCACTCTCAACCGATTCTTGTGGCTGTTCGGAATGTCCAATCGCGTCTGTTTGACGTGTTGCCCGACTGGCTGACGAAGCGTGGGATGTTTCGTCTTGCAGCGCTCGTTGTTTGGCCGCGCGTTCGTTGTCACTGGCATTGATCCTGCCTGCAACGTGTCCACCGACGACAGCAGCGAAGTACACCAGACCGTTGCTGCCGCCGATCGCACTTCCGAGGTAGGTGCCGTAGGCCGGATACAAAATTTCGTATGCCTCACGCTGCAATTCTGAATCGCCTTCGGTCATGACATAACCCAACGCATCGTTAGTGGCTTTCGCTTCGTGATACAGCGGCGCGCCGGGTAATAGGTACAACGCGGCGTAAGTTCCTTTCCATTTTCGCCACGCGAAATCTTTCGAGTGGCCCGCTTCGTGAATCGCGACGGAAGGGACGTCGGAATAAAGATGGACCGTGTTCGTAAACGGGTTGTAGTGGTCGCCGCCAAAGACTCGACCGGGAATGATCGTCTCACCCAACACGCTCAACGTGCCGAGCGTGTATCGCCAACCGGCACCGACCGACTCGTTCGCGCGTAACCGCCGCCAGTCATCGCCGGGATAATATTGATTCAACCGAACTTTGACCGAAGCGAGTTCGTTCTTCGTGAGGTAGTCTGTAATCGCGGTCTCCGTTTGCGTCCCAATCTCGTGATTGCCGATGCGCCGATCCCACAACGTGATCTTATCGGGGATCGCAAAAATCCAACCGATTGTGTCGAGCACTTTGTGTGGCTCGCCACGCTCGATTTGTTGTGACGCCGTCATGAACTGCAACTCGGACGATGTGTGATATCCGCTCGCCATTCCGAAGCGATACGGTACTGTCGCGCAGCCGACCGAGCCGAACGCAACAAACACGGCTCCGACCAACAACAGGCGAGAATGTCGCGCAATATGAAGAAACGCAGCCTGAGCGCAAGACATGACGATCGCTCCACTGAGAAAACAGAGAGGATTGAGCGGTGAGGTTCGATACCGGGTCGCCAAGAAAATGAGTTGGCAGGGTTCGGGCGGGAAAGGATCTGAAGGGAGCGGTGTTCTAACCTCAAAGAAGAAAGTTGAGCAATCAGGCTTTTGCGAGCTAACCCGGAGGATCGCGATTCACACCGCAGAGCGTCGTGCCACAATACAGTTCGCCACAACGATCATCCGGGCAAGAAGCCTTTTTCACGCAACTCTTGAACGTTGTCCGGCGCGCTGGAGATGACTCGTTCGGTAGTGTACTTCAACAACGCAACTCCGCCCATTTTCGGAGGTGCTGTGAGGATTGCGACGCGGTCTTCGTCTTCAGCGTCGAGTTGTTTGTTCAACTTGTCAACGACCTCCTCGATGCTGTCGCTGACGATCTTCTTGGAACTGGAAGTGTTTTCGATCCTGAGATTTCGGAACGCGGCCGTTCGCGCGAGTAAGAAATGAACGATGTCAGACTCTTCCTCGAATTCTCGTTCTTCAAAAAAGTTGCCGAAGTCAGGATGCACATTGTCCGGCGTCAGGATCAGCGGGCGACTGATGCGGACTTCCCCTTTGCGGATCGAGACGGTCGAGCCTGGCTTCTGACTGCCGCAGACCAAGTAGTACGGCAACTCGGAATCGCCGAACGTGAACAGGCCGTAACTCACAGGCCGAGCGATCGAGACGGCGTTCCAAGCTCGCAGAAATTTCCGCTCATCATCGAACGGGGAGAACAGCATTGTTTGATTCCGTTGGGGAGCAACCATATCCGGCGGCAACAATCGGGCACCGGGAGCCGACAACAACACGCGATAGTTGAGTTGCTGAATCATGATCTGACAAGCCTCCGCAAAAAACTGTCGATTGAGGGTCATGCGAGTTGGCAGTGCGATGCAGACTTCGCAAAGGGTGTGCCCGATCGCATCATGATCAGCAACTGCTTGACAAGCAGACGTATTCTCGTGAAAAGGTTTTTCACGTTGATGGTGTTCGATGGCTGATAAGCCGCGCCACGAGTTTCGTGTTTCCCCAAGCTGCAAGTTCAGGAGTAATCACAGTATGAGCGGGCCGATCGTCCGAACCGGAACGACTCCAGAGTTCTGGAAGAACTGGGATCAAGTCTTTGGCAAGAAGCCGCAGAATGCGGCCTCCGAAAAGACCACAACCGCTGCGACTAAAGCAGCGAAGAAAACCGCCGCTCCTAAAAAGGCTGCAAAGAAGTCTGTCAAAAAGGCAGCAAAGAAAAAGTGACTCTGAGGCTTCTGCGAGTCGCATCACCTTCGCCACCGAGCGTTGAGGATTGTCAGTCTTGCCGTTTAACCGCAACGCCACCGGCGTGCGTGCGAGTGTCAGTCGTTATTCCACACCGCGACCACGCCGATGGCGTTGGGGTTAAACAAATATGACTGTGGCCCTCAAGCTCGGTGGTGTTTTCCTGGACCATGAGAATTCATCGTGACCGAGCGTCGAAGAAACATGCTCGTTGTCGTGGCCGTCTGGCTGAGCTTTCTGTTGGTCTCGCTGTCGTGCTCACCGATTCCTGGCGTGAATGAATCGCATTATCTGACGAAGTCGAAACACTTCTGGAATCCTGGGTGGTGCTCACGCGATTTCTTTCTCGCTTCTTTTCCTGCTCACCGAGTCTTCTATCAAACGGTTGGCGTCCTCACGTTGTGGTTTGATTTAGCGACGGTCGCGGTCATCGGGCGCACGATCGGAACGGGACTGCTCGCGATCGGTTGGACGACGATGGTGAGTTCGCTGACTCAGGCGAGGAGCCCAGCAAGCGATGATTCCTGTCGCCGAACTCGTGAGACTTCGAATCGAACTCGCGCGAGTTCGGCGACATGTTCAACTGCTTGGACGCCTCTGATAGCGGCGTGGGGGGTTCTCGGGCTGCAAGCGATCGGGAATCTTTCGGGGGAGTGGTTGATCGGCGGTTTTGAATCGAAGGTGATTGCCTTTGCGTTCGTCTTTTGGGGAATCTCCGCGAGGTTGACTCAGCAATTCAAAACAGCGGCGCTTTGCAGCGGAGTGGCGATTGCCTTTCATCCAATCGTTGGGCTGTGGCATGTTGTGGCGATGACGTTTGTAGAAGTTGTCGATCGCCACACGATCTTCTTCTGGAAGAGTGCTTCTGAACCGGGGCGGCGGTTGTGGGCCGAAGCCGCATTGCTCATCGTTACGGCACTGCCGGGCTTGTGGCCAGCATTTCAGTTGTTGCAAGCGAGCGATGAGAAAGCGTTATACGTTGCGAACTTCGTGCAGGTTTTTTATCGGCTCAAGCATCATCTCGATCCGATGGACTTCGGCGTTTGGAATTATGCGGGTTACGTTTTATTGGCGGTGATCTGGGTGGTGTTGCTGATCATCGCTGCGAGGCGCGAGTCACTTTTGCCGCGAGATCGAATGTGGATGGCTTACATCACGGCGACGGCGTTGTTTGCGGTGTGTGGATTTCTCGTCGGGTTCGGAGCCCGGCCCGCTCCAGAGATGTGGGGCTATCGTTGGCGGATGGGTCTGCTGAAGTTTTATCCGTTTCGATTGTTCGATCTGATGCTGCCGATTGCGGTCGCGGTGATCGGTGGGCGTTTCGCGGTTGAACGTTGGCAGCGTTTTGCTTGGACGATCGCGTTTGTGGGATTTGGATTTGCCGCCATCAAAGAGCATCTTCACGAACCGCCGATTCCGTGGACACGACAGGCTCGTGCTGATTGGAAGTCGGCGTGTGCTTGGATCGCCGCGAACACACCGGCGGATGCGCTCTTCATGACGCCGATCGAAAGTGATTCTTTCAAGTGGTACGCACAGCGGGCGGAGTGGGTGAACTTCAAAGACTGCCCGCAAGACGCTTTGGGAATCGTGGAATGGAATGCTCGATTGAAGTGGATTGATCGTTGGAGCAAAGCGGCGTTTGATGATGAGCAGTACTCCGTCGAAGAGTTGCAAGCGTTACGCCGAAAAACAAAGGCGGAGTTCGCGATGGCTCGGACACGAGTCCCTTATGAGGCGGACTTGATTTACTCGAATGAGACCTTCAACGTGTTTCGCCTGCCGAAGATACCTGAATGAATGGCATTGGCGAGCGGGGTCGCGTCAGCCCCCCGGTTTTCGATTGGCAAGCGAAGAGTCACCGGAGGGCTGACGCCGCCCCGCTCGCCTGGTTTGCGTTTTATCGTCAAAGCGAAGTGAAGGAGTACTTGCATGAGAATTGTCTTGCTCATTGCGGTGGCGTTGTTTGTGGCTGATGTGGCAGGGGTTGATCTCGCGAACGCAGATGAGCGCGCCGCATTGAAAGGGGCGCTCGCTCCAGATGTGGTGACGACGGTGCCGGCTCCGGAACGAAAGGGAGAAGACTGGCCCTGCTTCTTGGGCTCGCGCGGGACCGGCGAATGTGCGGAGACAAACTGGTTGAAAAAGTGGCCTGAAGATGGTCCCGAAGTCGCGTGGCAGAAGCGGATCGGGACGGGATATAGCGCGCCATCGGTGATGGGAAATCGACTGGTCGTGCATCATCGGCCGCGTGACGAAGACATCATCGACTGCTTGCGAGCGGACAATGGTGAGCCGCTGTGGCGATTCACGTATCCGACTGAGTATCAAGATCGGTACGGCTACAACAATGGGCCGCGATGTACTCCGTTGCTGACGAAGAACCGGGTCTTCACGTTGAACGCCGAAGGGAAGTTGTTTTGTCTCGATCTGATTTCAGGCAAGCAAGTTTGGGGACGTGATTGTGCGAAGGATTTTCGCATTCCAGACGACGAGAATTTTTTCGGCGTCGGCTGCACGCCAATCCTTGAAGGGAACCTGCTGATTGTGTTTGTCGGCGGCCAACCGAATTCGGGAGTCGTGGCGTTCAATTCCGAGAACGGCGATGTCGTTTGGCAGAACGTTGGCAAATCGACTTGGGACGGAGCCGAGATGGGTGACTCCGGCAAAGCGAAGTATCGTTGGTCGGGCAAGGAGTCGATATACAGTTACTCGACTCCGCTGGCGGCGACGATCCACGGACGGCGGCAGATTCTTTGCTTCTTGCGGCACGGACTCGTGTCGCTCGATCCAAAGGACGGAGTGGTCAATTTCAAATACTGGTTCCGACCGCGCATCAGAGATTCGGTGAATGCGGCTCGTCCGGTGGTGATCGACAACAAAATATTCTTGTCGGCAGCGTATGAGTTGGGCTCGGTGTTGTTGCAGGTTCAACCGTCGGGCAAGGAAGTCAAAGTCTTGTGGAAGGACGGCGACAACATGCTGACTCATTGGTCCACCGCGATGCACATCGATGGCTATTTGTACGGATTCAGCGGCCGTCATGAATATGAAGGGGAGCTCCGTTGCCTGGACCTCAAAACGGGAGACGTGCGGTGGAAGACGCCGGACTTTGAAAAGAACTCGGCGAAGATTATTCGCAGCCCGATCACCGGTGAAATCAAAGATGCAGACGGCAAAGCGATTTTTGGCCGAGGGTCGAAGATTCAGTTGGGCGATCGTTTTTTGGTGCTCGGCGAATGGGGGACGCTGGCGTTGGTCAAAGTCCGCCCCGACAAATTTGAAGAACTCGGTCGTCGCTCGGTCCCCGGCATCAAGTACCCCGCGTGGGCGGCACCGGTGTTGTCTCGCGGGCGAGTCTACCTGCGGAGCGAGACGCATTTGGTATGCCTCGATTTGGCCGAAAAGTCTGACACAAAGTGAGCGACCGCGCTATCGTTGCAACACGGACAATGCGAACAATCTGTACAATTTTGCTGACCGGATAGGACGCACGGTTTACCTGACCGACACCGCTTGTCTACATGACGGACAAGCGTGGGAAATTCGCCGCTTCACCCAATCTTCCGCAAGTCCGCAAGACATACTTGGCAGGAAGGTCGGAAGGGATTCGCCGGGATGGCGATGGTCCGGTCGTAACCACTTGTGCGAGCAACTTTGAGTTGGCATGTCTGACGAAGAACTTTTGAATCACTTTGAGACGAGTGAATCGAAAGACGGGACTTCTACGGGACTGATCGGTGGGTTGTTGCCGCCGAATCTGTTGCTGGCATTGTCCTGTTTGTTCGCGGCAGCGGTGTTTCTTCCGAAGATGACATGGGTGCTGCCCGACCTGCGACAGAGTTCGCAGTACCGCTTCGAGACATCGCAAATCGAGATCACTCAACCACCACACTGGGTGCCACATGATGTGGTTGACCAAGTTGTGAAACGAGCCAGATTACCTTCGGAGATGTCGTTGCTGGATGACAATGTCACGCGGCGCATCGCCACTGCGTTCGAGCGATATTCGTGGGTCAAAGGAAACGTTCGCGTTCGCACTTCGATTCCCGCGCGTGTGCAAGTTGATGTTGAATATCGCGAACCGGTGGCGATGGTCAGTGTCAGCAATGGGTCGAAGAGCGGGCTGTTTCCGGTCGACGTTGACGCGGTTGTATTGCCGGGTGCGGATTTCCCACCGGCTGAGGTCGCGAAGTATCCGGTGATTGAAAACATTTCCGCCGGGCCGCTCGGTCGAGCGGGAACGGAATGGGGCGATACTCGTGTGCTTGGTGCGGCGCGGCTGGCGGTGTTGCTCAAACCAAATTGGAAAGAGTTCGGTTTGAAAGCTGTTCGCGTTCCGAATGTTTCTGAATCAAAGGTCGCCGTTGACGGACTGAGCTATCAACTGCTGACAACCGGCGGATCGCGCATCGTCTGGGGACGCGCTCCCGGTTCTCTGCACCCCGGCGAGCTGCCTGCGGAAAAGAAGATCGACCGCATGAAATTTTACCGGCGACATCACGGCTCGTTTGATTCGGCTCACGGCCCGTGTGAGTTTGATATCACGCACTGGCGCGACATCTCTCGCAAGCCAATCGCTGCGGATCGAGTCATCGCACGTGACCGCCGACACTAATTCCTCAAACGGAGCGGTTTCCAACGCATTGATGGTCGCAGGCTCTTCATCATTCTGAACTGGCCTCGGGATCGACGGCATCACTTGCCATCGGGGCGGCTTCGAGGCTCGCGAAGTCCGGCAGCGGTGAGGCGCTTCGGCTGAGTCGCTCAAGCAAGTGCGGAGCCATTTGGCCGCCGGTTTTGAGGACTGCTTCCGCGAGAGCGAGTGTGTCAGCATCGATGCGGCTGTGCCACATGTGCCTGAGCGTTGCATCAATGTCGTACGCGACGCGACGCAATTCAACGCGGCCATTTTCGATGATCGCATACGAACAACGCGGGTCACCGTCACGCGGTTGACCGACGCTACCGGGGTTGATGACGGTTGTGTTTTCCAATTTCAAGCAGAACGGAAGATGCGTGTGTCCGACGAGAACGAAATCAGCCTCGATCTCCTTTAGCCGCAGCGTCCACGCTTCTTGATCATCGCGAAGGTATTCATCAAACGGGTCTCGCGGCGTCGCATGAACGAGATAAAAACGCTTGTCGTCCAAAGTCACTCGTCGCGTCACTGGCAGTCGAGTCAGAAATTTCATCTGCAATGGATTGAGCGTTTGCCAATGCAACGGCCGAGTCGCCGCCGCGAGTCGATGCAGGCCGTTTTCTTTTTTCACCGGGATTCGTTGAGCAACCGCGTGATCGTGATTGCCACGCACCGTGATCGACGCATTCTTGCGAACCCAGTCCACGCACAGGCCCGGTTGTGTGGCATAATCCACCAAGTCACCGACGAAGAGGCACACATCAAACCGCTCTTGAATGGCCAACAACGCGGGCCAGTTGGCATGAATGTCAGCGATCACCAAAATACGCATCAAAGTATTCCGAACGGCAAACGCCGTAACCAAAGTAAACCGAAGCGTGAGCGAGGGCGGTCACTCCCCAAAGTCCCGAATTCAACGTCGCTTGAAGCAATCGCCCTCGTTCACGATTCGGGTTACCTGAAACCAATTTCCCACAACTCCCGACAACGGCTTGACCGTTCGCATTCTAACTGGGTCTAATTTCCAAGCCTACGGATCGTCTCACACGAGTCCAGGAGTCTAACGGTGGCGGAGCGACCGATTTCTCAACAAACACTTCGCGAGCAATTCACGCACGCGGAGCAGCTCACCAAAGAGCTGATTGATCATCTCGAACATAGTCTTTTGCCGAAGATCCACGATCTCAAAAAGCTCACCCAATCGGAACTCAAGGGCGAGACACATGCCGAAGACGTGACGATGCGAAATCACGCAGCGAGCGTGCTCGACAGCGCCCGGTTTGCCGAAGACGTGAGCGAAAAATTGACGGCCTATTTCACGTCGATCGATCAAGCAGTCGGTGGGATCATCGCGCCTCAATAACCATAAATCTCACCACACACCCGAACCGTCTCGCGGCGAACCGCAGGTTGATCGGGTCGTTAATCAACGAACAGAACCCTTCTCTCGCCGGTCAGGAGAAGAAGGTCGTGAGCAAACTTAAACTCTTACCGTTGAACGATCATGGACCAACATCGCACCGATTCCACCATCATTCCGCCGCCACCGACGACCGCGTATCGTCCGGTGCGAGTTGGTATTGGTGCCGAAACGGTGATCAACCCCGAACGTCGAGGAGCTTCGTTACCGCCGAGTGAGGGATCGGGATTGCCGAACTCATCTGTTTGGCATCGCCTGTTTCCCTCCGAATACGACTATCAAGAGCCCGGACAAATCCCCGCCGCAACCGGTTTGCTGTTGGGGCACTTTCAAATCGAAGAACGGATCGGTGCGGGTGGCATGGGGGCGGTCTTCCGCGCACTCGACACACGGTTACAACGAGCGGTCGCGCTCAAAATTCTGACGCCGAGCCTGTCGCGCGATGACGCCGCCGTCCAAAGGTTTCGCAACGAAGCCCGTGCGGCTGCTCGATTGGACCACGACAACGTCGCTCGCGTGTACTTCATCGGGGAAGAGCAAGGACTACACTTCATCGCGTTTGAATTCATCACCGGTAATAACCTGCGCAACTTCATTCGCGAACGTGGTCGCATCGATCCGACCGAAGCGGTGAATTATGTGCTGCAGATCGCGTCCGCCGTGCGGCACACGTCATCACACGGTGTCGTGCATCGCGACATCAAGCCCTCGAATATTATCATCACGCCGTCGGGGCGAGCGAAGCTGGTCGATCTCGGCTTGGCTCGCAAAGAGAGCACTGAATCGGCAGTCGAGTTGACGCTTGCCGGAACGACGTTGGGAACGTTCGATTACATTTCTCCGGAACAGGCGAAAGACCCGCGCAACGTCGATGTCCGCAGCGATATTTATTCGCTCGGCTGCACGTTGTACCACATGCTCACCGGCGAGCCGCCGTATCCGGACGGAACGGTGCTGAAGAAGCTGCTCGACCATCAAAGTGGCGAGCCCCCCGATCCCGCGAAAAAGAATCGCCGAGTTTCTCCAGACTTGTCGTTGATCGTTCGCAAGATGATGGCCAGCGACCCGAAGCTTCGCTATCAAACGCCCGACTATCTGACTCGCGACTTGATGTTGGTCGCGGGGACATTGGGCCTGCGAGGCATCAGTCCCGAAGGTTTGATTTGGCTCTCGTCCAAGAAATCCATGCATGACGTGTGGCGACAAAATGCCGGTGTCTTGGCGATGGTCGCATTGTTGGCGGTGATCGTTGTCGGACTGAATCGCTATCCAATGTGGGGCAGCGATTGGTCGGGTAACGCGGTGTCAAACAACACGTCGGCCAACACTGTCGCGAATCATGGCGGATCGGCATCTCGCGGGATTCGGAGAACTCAACCGTCCGACGCAGACGAGAACATTCTGACGAAGAACTCGTCGTCACAATCGGGACAGTTGAATTCAGAGAACAACCCCTCGCTGGCTGAGGCGACTCATTCCAAGAAGACCGGAACAGGACGAAAAATAAAGAACGGCGATGGTCTCCCACTTGATGGGGACAGCCAGTTGCTCACGGCAAAATCTAGCGACGGTACAATCCCGCCGTTGAAGTTATTTCCAGAGGCTTTGGAAAACAATTTTCTCTCCGATCCGAAAATCAGTCCGCGTAGTGCGCTGCTCAACCGGACAGATTCGCCGATTTCTGTGCCTCTGCTCACCGCATCAAAAGTAGCGAGCACTGGCGTAACCCCCGACACAAATAGCGGCTCGGCGGCAGCCGAGTCCGTTCGTGACACAACGGTGACTGGCGAAAAAGCCGCAACCGCCACAGAAGAAGCTTCCGGTGTGTTTGTGCTCGCTTCAGACGGTTCGCCC
>JAYUFI010000606.1:0-4657 GCA_043738805.1 Planctomycetaceae bacterium
CATTGGCAGCAGACGCCCAATTCCCGCCAATTCCGAAAAACCGAACACCCGACCCCTGCATGGTACGCTGCGAAACATCGGCACGATAACGCTGCGATCCCCATTGAAGGAAGGCATTGTCGAGCCGCGAGCGTCGATCGGCCGGCGGTTCGCTCCGGTCGTGCGGACGGCTTTGCATTCGGCATCATTTCCCCGCAAACTCGCGGCATCTGTGACCCGTCGGCCGAGACCAACAAGCATGAGCACCAAGAGCCCGCAATTGCCTCCCTCCTTCAGCCAACGTCGTCGTTGGGCGGCCGATCAAGCTATCAGTTTTTTGATGCAGCAAGGGGTTGAACGACCTCACGTGTTGTCGCTCGCGGCGGGACTGGTTGATGCCGCCTCGTTGCCCGTGACAGAAGCGTTGCAAGCGGCTCGCGTTGTTCTCACCGACGACGCGAAGGGACGGCTCGCGTTGCAGTACGGCACGACGCTCGGCGATCTCCGGCTGAGGGAGCAACTGGCCCGTTATCAAAACGGGCTCGAACAATCGTCGTCACCGATCGGTCAACGCACCGCGACGGCTGATGAAGTCGTCTGCACGACCGGCTCGCAGCAGTTGTTGGCCTTGCTGGCCAACGCGCTGTTGGACCCCGGTGACATCTGCTTGGTTGCCGCGCCGACGTACTTCGTTTTCCTGGGCGTGCTGGAAGGAGTCGGCGCACGCACGCTTGCTTTGCCGTCTGACGAACACGGCCTGCAAACGGACGCTCTCAACGCCGAACTGCAACGGCTCGAAACGGTCGGTGAGTTGTCTCGCGTCAAACTGATTTACGTGGTCAGCGAGTTCGAGAACCCGACGGGAATCAGCCTCTCGCTCGAACGCCGGCGCGAGTTGGTCGAGATCGCAAACCGTTGGTCGAAGCAGCAGCGTATCTTCGTGCTGGAAGACGCCGCCTACCGCGAGCTGCATTACGACGGCCCCGCACTGCCCAGCGTTTGGAGCTTCGATCGCACGGGCGAAACTGTCATTCATGCCGGGACGTTTTCCAAAAGTTTTTCTCCCGGCATCCGAGTCGGCTTCGGTCTGATGCCGCAATGCCTGCGTGAGGCGATCAACGATTTGAAAGGGAACCAAGATTTCGGCTCGGCGAACTTCAATCAGTACTTGATCACCGAACTGCTCGCGTCCGGTCGCTTCGACACTCACGCCGAGGAAGTTCGCACCGCGTATCGAGTCAAACGCAATGCGATGCTGTCTGCCGCCGCCGAATTCTTCCACGACCTGCCGGGCGTTTCGTGGGTTCATCCGGCAGGCGGCCTCTACGTTTGGATGATGCTCCCGCCGCACGTCCCCACCGGCTTCGACTCACCGCTCTTCCGACAGGCGGTCGACGTCGAGCAGGTCATGTACGTCCCCGGCGAACTCTGCTTCGGCGGCCCGCCGGAACAACGACAACGCAATGGCATGAGGCTCAGCTTCGGCGTGCAATCGCCAGCCGGTATTCGCGAAGGGATGCGGCGATTGTCGCGTGCAGTCAGGACCGTCCTCTAACGGCGCGACCGTCGAAACACTTTCGACCGGCCTCAAACCGTGCTGATGGTGTTTATGGACTGAGATGGTTCCGAGCGGTCGAGCCGATACAATCCCGGCCGCCTTTCGTGCGATCGTGGTCGGACAAGTCAGCCGCTTGTCTCACGGAGATTTTTCATGTCCTCAGACAACGCCTCTCGGTTGCCAGTGGAATTGGTAGACCATCTGCGCGAAGTAAAGTCGTGGGTCCGTTGGCAATGGTTGTTGCGCGGCTTTGGGCGGATCGCGATGTTGGTCTCGCTCAGTTTGGTGACGGTCTTTCTGCTCGACTTCCGCATGGATCTGAATCCGACCGCGCGGCTCGCGGCGTTGTGGTCGATCGGATCACTTGCCGGAGTGGCGTTGCTCGGTTGGATCGTGACCCCGTTGTGCCGGCGGATTGGCTGGAGCGAACTGGCGGCGATGGCGGACAAGGCTCACCCGGAATGGGAAGACTCGCTGACCTCGGCGGTGGAATTGTTCGACCCATCGCAGCCGGACGGTTTCAAAGGTTCGCCGGTCATGCGACAGATGCTGCTGGAACAAACTCGGCAGCGCGTGGAAGAACTCGATCTCGAACGAGTGGTCTCGTCACGCCGCGCATGGCGTTCGGTGAAGCTTGGCTTGGCCGCTTGCTTGTTGCTTGCGGCTCCGGTCTTTTTTGCGCCGAGTTCTTATCGGCAACTGTGGCAACGGCTGCTCATGCCGTCGGGCAACTGGGGGACGGTCGGTGCGTGGCAGATCGACGTGGCGGACGGCGATCGTGTGGTGGCTCGCGGTGCTGATGTTGAATTGCTGGCGAAGGCGACGAAGCCGGGCAACGTGGAACCGCCGAAGTCGTTGCTACTGGAATGGCGTGATTCCGTCGGGACGACCGACCGCCGCGCGATGCCCTATGACGCCGCGCGTCAGGCGTTCGCGACCATCGTGCCGCATGTCATGCGCGATCTGAAGTTTCATGTGTCGGTCGAACGGCAGCAGTCGCGGGACTATCAAGTGCAGGTGGTTGAGCCGCCCGTGGTCACGCAGGTTCGCGTCGATATCGAGCCTCCCGCGTATGCCGGTTGGCCTGCGCAGTCGCTCGACGGTGCGGTCGGTGCGATCCGCGCGTTCGAGCGGAGCCGATTGAAGTTCAAACTGGAATTCAACAAGCCGATCGAGACTGCGTCGCTGGTTTGGCGACAAGGGGGCGAGCCGCTGACGTTCGAGCTCGCCGCCGACAAGCAATCCGCCTCCGTCGAAATGCTCGCTGATCCGAAAGTGATCGGCCCGTATGCGTTCGCGATCGCTGACATCCACAAGCTGACGAACAACGACACCGTGCCGCGTGAATTGATCGTCGTCGCCGACGAGCCGCCGCATTTGATCGTGAAGGGAGATCAGAGCACCGAGGTCCGTCCGGACGACGCGGTCCCGATCGACGTCACCGCGACGGACGACATCGGCATCGGACAACTGGAACTGCACTTCGAGGTCAACAAAGGAGAGCCGCAAAAGCTCATCGCCGAAAAGGTGCAAGGTCAAAAAGAGGTCGAGCACCGTTTCACGCTCGATCTCAGTGCGCTCAAGGTCGAACAAGGTCAGTGGCTGACCTACAAGATTCGCGCGACCGACGAACGTCCCGATCCGGAGCCGCACGAGGTCTGGTCCGATGTCCGAGTCCTCCGCATCAGCACGAAAGCTCCGCCGCCGGGCTTCAATGAAGTGGCGAAGACGCAGGAAGAACTGCGGCAAGAATTGAAGCAGTTGCAGAACGATATCGTTCAACGACAGCGGGACATCGAAGCGCAACGCAAGCAGTCGGAGATCGCCGAACGAACCAAGAAAGAACCGCTCCCGCCGGAACGTCTGCAACAGCTCGAGCAACAAATCACCGAGCTAAAGAACCGCAGCGAACAACTCGCCGATCAATTGGCCGCTGACCCGCTGTTCCACGAACTGGGCGAGCAAGTTCGCGACGTGGCCGAGCAACAATTGCCCGCCGCCGCGCAGGAAATCAAACAGGCTCAGCAAGACACCGGCCGCGAACAGATCGACGAATTGCGCCGCGGAGAACAACAGCTCGCCGATGCCGCGAAGAAGCTGCAACAAATCGAAAAGCCGTTTCAGCAGCTTGCCGAGTTGCAGAAAGATTTGCTCGAACTGAATCGCCTCGCACGGCAAGCCGAACAGCTTGCGAACCGCGCCGACGAACTTAATCGCGAACAAGCCGCGAACGAACCAAAGCCTGCCGATGCGCAAAACGCTGATCCCCAAGACAAAGCCAATCAACAAGCCGCGAACGCCGAACAGGCTCAAAAGAACGCTGACGACGAGAAGCAACTGGCGAAGGATCAGTCAAAACTCGCCGATGCGTTGAACGATCTGTTGAAACGCCGTCCGGAACTGCTCAACGCCGCGAAACGAGACGAACTGGATCGGCTCGCCCAACTGGCCGAGCAAGCCAAAGAACTTGCCGAGCAACAAAAGGAACTGGCGGACGCTATCAAAGACCGGCAGCAAGAGACCGCTGAGTCCATCAAGGAATTGGCCGAACGCCAGCAAGATCTGACCGAGCGTGCCGAGAAAGCCGCGCTCAACGCTGAGAAGCAAGATGATGCTAAGTCAATCAAACCGGTGAATCCCGAACCGCTCCGCGATGCCGCCGCCGCATTGCAAGAAGGGAATCTCGACAAAGCTCAGAAGCAACAAGAACTCGCCGCCAACGAACTCGATCGTCTGGCCGCCGAATTGGAAAAGGCGAAAGCCGATGCCAAGAAGACTGACTCGAAGAAAGCCGATCGATCCCCGCTCGCTCAAGCCGCGCGCGAGTTGGCCGACGAACAAAAGAAACTCGCCGACAAGGCGGAGGAAGGCAACAAGTCCGACAGCCCCGAGCAACGTCAGCAAGCGGCCGAGCAATTGAATCGCGATCAAGCCGCACTCAATGAGCGGATCGAAAAACTTCCGACAGATAAAGAAAGCGTCCCGCCCGACGTCTCGAAGAACGATCCCGCAGACAAGCCGAACGCAGACAAGCCGAACGCGGACAAGCCGAACGCGGACAAGCCGAACGCGGACAAGCCGAACGCGGACAAGCCGAACGCGGACAAGCCGAACGCGGAC
>JAYUFI010000607.1:0-1739 GCA_043738805.1 Planctomycetaceae bacterium
TTTCGATCAGCCGGTCGACCCACTTCTCTTGCACGAGATCATCAATGTTCGTCTGGCAGACGCTGGTGCAGACGCCCGTCAGGATCTTGTGCTTCAAACAGTTGGCGAGTCATTCCATCGTCTTCGACAGCACGTGCGCCCGGCCGCGTCGTTCGTCGCTGATGATCTCGGTCCCCTCGACGCTGATGAGCGGCGTGACGTTGCCCAGCCGCCGCAGTTCCTTCGCGACCTCATCGGTGATGAAGTGGCCGTTGGTGAAGACCTGAAAGTAGCAGTCGGGATGAGCGGCGAGGATTTCCAGCAACTGCGGGTGCATGAACGGCTCGCCCCCGACGATCCCGAAGAAGTAGTTGCCCGCCTGCTTCGCTTCCGTGAGCAACCGGTTCATGGCGGGAGCGTCGATAATCTGCTGCTTCGCCGAGACATCGACCCAGCAGCCCTGGCACCGCAGGTTGCAACTGTTGATGACCGAGATGTACAGAAACGGCGGAAAGAACTCACCCCGCTTCATGCGGCGTTTGAACCGCTCCACCGACAGCATCCCCTTGAACCCAAAGTTGTAGGCGAGCTTCCACAGCAGACGCTTGTCGGTTTCGAGCAGAATTCGCTTGGCCATGCGGAGGTACATTGGGGGAGTCCTACTGCGGCGAGGCCGCGACGAAAAACCAAATCTCAAAAACCAAAACCCAAACGAATTTCAAATTCCAAAGCTGAAAACCACACTGGCTGTTCTGTCATTCCAAAGCGCGAAGCGAAACCCAACCACAGATGTCACGGATTTCACAGACGGCACTGATGAAGGGGGAGGCGAAGCAGGAATTGGACTTTGGCTGATTGGTCTTCAGTCTTATCTGCGTCATCCGTGGAATCTGTGCCAACCGTGGTTCCGCGGCTTCCTTTGATTGCGATTGACTACACCACTGCCGCCGCTTTCATGCGGTGTGTCGGCTGGGGCCGGCCGGGGCGGAACATTTGAGTGTTGCCGAACTGGGGCGTGGCTCCGTGAGCCGCGCAGACTTCGCGAACTGTTTGTTCGACGTGTTGCCCGAGCAGTTCGGGATCGCAGGCGACTCGCGCGTTCACGACCAGATCAACGTCGCGCGTTTGGGTGTGCGAAGGCAACGACAGTTCGGACGCGAGATCGCGGCTGACGAGGTTCGCGACACCGAACGCTGCCGGGCTCAGTCCGATCACTTTCAAGTGTGCCACCTCCAGGGCGTCCTGAATCAGTCGTTGCTTCAAGCCTTCAATCATGTCCAGCAACAGGCGGTCGAGCGTGAAATCGTGCGGTGCGGAAATCTGCACGCTGCTGTTCAGCCAACCGAGTTCCGCTTCACCCTCGGCATACGTGTCGTAGTCGATGTCGAGCACGCGCCGGCCGAAGTCGCCGTCCTGGTCGAGGAACTCGAAATACGCATCGAAGCCCGCTCCGCTCTTGGCGGAGACGGCCAGCCGGGGCGTCGTCGGATACTGTTCGTCGAGCAGCGTGTGCAATTCGGTCAGTTGAGCGGGTGTCAGTTCGTCAATCCGGTTGACGAGGATCAAATCGGCCTCTTCGAGTTGCTTCTGCAAAATGTACGCGGCCTTCGGTGAGAAGCCGGTGCCGGGTTCATTCTTGAGGATCTTGCGACCCTGACTCGGCTTGAGAATCACGCCGTAGGGGGCGATTTGGAATCGCGTCTGATAGAGCTGCCGGAGCGGTTGGATCACGGTGGCGACCAGGTCCGTGCAACTGCCGA